>JAPOVQ010000014.1 GCA_026708035.1 Chloroflexota bacterium
GGCGGTGCCGAGGCCCTTCCCCACGCGCCCCGCCCCCAATAATTCAAAGGTCTCCTCAGGGAGAGGGCTGGGGTGAGGGGTCTTGCCTCGTCCTCCGCGTCCCCTCCGGCATTTCGGCCGAGAACCTGCCCTCGCGCCCGTCCGGTCCCCTCTCCATCGATGGGAGAGGGTTAGGGTGAGGGTGATCCGACGTGGGGCGCGGGATGTCGAACAATTGTGCGAAGTTCTCCACTTGGAAGGAGCCGCTTAGCCATGCCACTTGAAGTCTTCGACTATCGCCGAGATATCAAGAACGTCGTCATCACGCCCGAAGTCCGCGCGCGCTTTCTGCGCTTCGAGCCGGGCGACGTGGCCACGCGCCACAGCCACGACCTGGGCGCCGAGGTCTTCTTGATCATGCAGGGCCGCGCCGAGTTCGAGATCGAGGGCGAAACCGCGGTCCTGGGGCCGGGCGAGCTGTGCTTCGCCGGTCGGGACGAGATGCACCAGGTGCGCGTCGTCGGCGACGAGCCGGTCATCATGTATCTCTCGGTAACGCCGCATGTCGAGCCGACGCACACCATGTACGCCGAGGACGGATCGCGTCTGCCGCCCAAGTACGGTCATGCGACGAGCGAGGAGCGCGCCGAGCACGATCCGTCCGCGGGGATCTCCACGGCGGACCTTGCCCTCGAGCACTTCCGGGCATCGCGGGAGCTGGCCCGGCTCGCCCGCGAGACCGCCGCCCGCCACGCCGCGCGCACCGCCGAGATCGAGCAGCTGTCGACAACCGGTGACGACGCCGGCGCCAAGGCCATCGTGGACGCCATGTGGCCCGACACCTACGCCACCCTCAGCGCCGTGGCCCGCGTCGAAGTCGCCTGGAACGAGCTCGCCGCGCGCGTGGACTCGGGCTAGCTGCTCTCTCCGCAACGTTTGTTGACGGCAAGCGTCTACCGGCATCGGAATCGAGAATCCGTTCGTGGTGAGCCCTTCGGCAGGCTCAGGACAGGCTCTGTCGAACCACGCCCTTCGACAGGCTCAGAGCCTGCCCTGAGTTAACCGAAGTGGCGAGCGAACGCGGTTCACGGAGCGGTCTAGTGGAGCCGCCCGCTCATTGCGACTCGCGGACCGACACGTCTTCCGAACTCACCCGAACCAGCTGCTTGCCGGTGTTTTCGCCGGTGAACAGCCCCACGAACGCCGCCGGCGCGTTCTCGATGCCCGCCACGATGTTCTCGCGGTAGGTGAGCTGGCCGGTCGTGACCCACTCGGTGAGCGCGGCCATGGCCTCAGGGTCGCGGTCCTCGAAGTCGTTGACCAGGAATCCCTCCATGCGCGCGCGGCGGCTGTGGAGGGTGCGCGAGTGCGGCGGCACCGGCGCAAGCTCTCGGGAGTGGTACTGCGAGATTGCGCCGCAGAGGGCGATGCGGGCGTGGAGATTGATGCGCCGCAGCAGGGCCTCCAGCACCTCGCCGCCCACGTTTTCAAAGATCACGTCGATGCCGTCGGGGCAGGCGCTGGCGAGCCCGTCGTCCAGCGGCTGGGTGCGGTAGTTGATCGCCGCGTCGAAGCCCAGCTCGTTGACCAGGTACATGCACTTGGCGTCGCTGCCGCAGGTGCCCACCACGCGGCAGCCCTGCAGCTTGGCGATCTGCCCGGCGGCGCTGCCCACGGCCCCCGCGGCGCCCGTGACCACCACGGTGTCGCCCGCGCGCGGTCGCGCCACTTCGAGCATGCCGTAGTAGGCCGTCAGGCCGGGCATGCCCAGGATGCCGAGCGCGGTCGAGAGCGGTGCGGCGTTACGGTCGATGATCTCCAGGTGTTCCAGCGTCGTGACGGCGTATTTCTGCCACCCGAACTCACCGCGCACGATCTCGCCCTCGCGCAGTCGCGGGTCGCTGGAAAAGACCACCTCGCCCACGCCCTCGCCGATCATCACCTGGCCGAGGGCAATCGGCTGCCCGCGCAGCGGCCTCCTCCACAGGCGCCCGCGCATGTAGGGATCGACGGAAACGTAGATCGTGCGCACGAACACCTCGCCGGCCGTGGGCCGCGGAATCGGCGACTCGACGATCTCGAAGTCGTCAACCCGCGGCACGCCCGTCGGCCGGCGGGCCAGGACGACCTGGGTGTTGGTTGGGGTGGCTGTCACGGAATGCCCCTCACCCTAGCCCTCTCCCGCAGGGAGAGGGGATAAGACCGGCCCGCCAGCGGTCGCTGGTAGGGAAGTCCCTATAGGAGACCTTGGTGTAGTCCTGCCGGCATTCCGGCGGAGGCCGGAATCCAGTCCGGTTGAATCTGGAGGCGCCTCGGACGCTCGGCGTCGGGCGGGTCGCAGATCCGCCTCCACCGGACTTCCCAAGGGTCTCATCGAGGGAGACGGGACAAGACCTGCGCGAGGCGACTGCTGCATGGAATCCCCAAGCGGCCCGGCAGACTACGCGACGCTCGCCAGACGCCGCTGCAGGTCCACGCCGGCCTCGATCTGGCCCATGAACTCGCGCGTCGACGTGAGCACGGTGCGCCAGTCGGGCTTGGCCGGCACGCAGTCAATCGAGAGGTAGCCCTCGTAGCCAATGGCGTCGAGCACGCGCACGATGTCGCTGAAGTCGAGATGGCCGGTGCCGGGCATCTGGCGATTGCTGTCGGCCAGGTGGATGTGCATGAGGTGCTTGCCCGCGGTCCGCAGCGCCTCCGTGACCGGACCGTCCTCGATGTTGAGGTGGAAGAAGTCGGCCACGATGCCCAGGTGATCCGATCCCACCGCCTCGACCACCGCGACCGCTTCGACGACCGAGTTCATGAACCCGGCGTAGCCCTCGAAGCGATTGACGGGCTCGATGGCCACCGGCACGCCCACGGTCTCGGCGTGAGCCGCGATCTCGCGCGCCGACTGCTCGAACTGATGCCGAAGCTCCGCTAGCGGCCTGGTGGTCACCGGGTACTCGGGCACGAACGACACCGCGCAGATCTCGTATACGGGCGGCTCGTCCAGCGTCGCGCCCAGGTCCAGGCAGCGCTTGGCGTAGTCGACGGCGTAGCGGCGCTTCGACTCATCGCTCGACGCCAAATCGCGCTCCTCGCCCGCGTGCCAGCCGCCCCAGGCCCCGAGCAGCGAGGGAACGCTCAGCCCCAGGTTCCGCGCCTTGTCGACCACGGCGTAGAACAGCGCCTCGTCGATACGGTCGGGTTCGGCGTCCAGGTCGACGCCGTCGTAGCCTGCCTCGGCCACGGCGCCCAGCACCGTGTCCGGGTCCTCCCACACCTGTCCGCCGGGGCTGCTCGCCAGCGTCGCCAGCACCACCGAGTACTTCAGCGCCATGGCTCAGTGCCCCATCTTGGAGAGCGCCTCGTCCACCGAGGCATTCGGCCCGATCAGCGCGTCCATGGCCGCCCGCTCCGTGACGCGCACGTGCTCGATCTGGGCGGGAAGGTCCGCCGCAGCCGCCAGCGGCACGTTGAGCAGGCCGTTCACGTCGCCGTGGATCAGGTCGCCCGGCTCGACCACCATGCCGTCGATCTCGATCGGAATGTCCATCGTGATGCGCCGCGGGTTGCCGTGGGAGACCGACGTGCCCGCCGCGAAGCACGGAAAGCGCATCTCGCGCATTTGGTCAATGTCGCGAATGGCGCCGTCGGTGACGAATGCCACAGCGCCAATGGCGCGGTAGAGCGTGGCGGCATAGTCGCCGAACATTGCGGCGCGCGCCTTGTGCGGGCCGACGTCCTGCACCACGACGATCGCGGGCTTGGGGGCGGCGGCCAGCAGCTCGGCGAACTCCCGCATGCCACGGCCCACCTCGATCGGGCCGGGTCCCGTGGTGTCGATCTGCGCGGTGACGGCGTAGCCCAACGTCACGCCAAGCTCCGGGTAAATGCAGCGCACCTTCGATCCGGCAAAGCCGACCCGGTGGTCGCGCACGCCCAACTCTTCGATGGCGTTCGACACCGTGGGGCTGTCGGCGGCCTTCAGCGCGGCAAAGGTGGTTTCGTCGAGCGGCCCGGATACCGACATGGCGGCTCCCTCGGTGGGCTGGCGCTGCGGGTCGATGCTATGCGCGGCGAAGTGTCAGCGTCAACGTGGGGGGCTTTGGCCAGATTGCTTACCTCAGCACTAGTCGGCCGAGTGCGCCGCCAGTCTTCACCCTCACCCCGACTCTCTCCCATCCAGGGAGAGGGAGCCGGACCGTGACCCGGCCATGGATCCTCCATGAATTTGCGCCCCATCTCTATCACTCCGAGGCTCGGCGAGGAATCTAAGGGGCCGGTAGCGGCCACAACGTCCTTAGATTTCTCACTCCGTTCGAAATGACATGTCCAGTGGCTCGCCGCGGCCCGTCCTAGTACGCCGCGATGTTGAGGACCGCCTGTTCCTCCGGCGTCAGGGCCTCGATCTGCTCCTGGCTCATGCCGCGGAAATGCGTATTCGGCGGGACCCCGGCTTCCTGTCCCCAGAGCTTCCGCTCCTCCAGCGACATTTGCGCGCGCATCTCCGGGGGCATGTAGCGATAGGAGTCGTTGAATCCCTTTACCCACCAGCGTTGGAAGAACAGGATCAGCGAGTAGCGCGGCCCGTCGCCGCGGTTGGTGCCGCCGGTGTGCCACAGGCTGGCGTCCCACATCAGCACCGATCCCGCCGGCGCCTCGGCGATCTTCCATCCGGGCGGCAGCGACACCGAGTCCTCGGGCGGAATCTCGTTCGTGAGGTGAGACCCCGGCCAGACCACCGGCCCGCCGGTCGTCGTGGAGAACTCCGTCAGGGCCCAGGCCGCCTGGATGCCCAGCGCATAGTGCCGCCCGCCCACGAACGGCTTGACCGTGAAATCGCTCCAGTCGGCGTGCAGGTTGCCCCCGAAGCGTTTGTGGTCCTTCTCGCCGGTCGGCATGGGCACGCGAATGGTGACGTCGTGGGCGAACATGTCGTTGCCCAGCACCCGCCGCGCCACCTCAATCGGGGCCGGGTAGCGCAGCGGCAGGCCGTGGAAGTGCCGGTGCTTGGCCTGCGCGTTGAACACCATCCGCAGGTTGGCGCTCTGCAGGCCGTATTTGCGCCCGATGGTCTCTTCGGAGGCCAGCGTCTCCTCGATCGCCGCGACCGAGGAGTCAATTTCGTCCTGCGGCAGCACACGCTCCAGGATGGTGTAGCCGTCGCGCTCGAGCTCGGCTGCGTGCCGCTCGATGTCCCAGCTCATGTCACCAGATGCGCGCGGCGCGCCGATTCCCTCGATCGGTCATGTCGCCGGGCACGCCGTAGCGGTGGCGGTAGCGCGTGCGCTCGATCGCCTCGGGCGTGGCCTTGTTCTCCGGGATGTCGCCCGGCCAGCCCTGGCCGCCCAAGTATTGAAACTCGTCGGACTTGCCGCAGAGCCAGAAATACATCTCGGCGGCGTCCACGCAGTCCCGCATCAGCTCCGAGTGGCGCAAGGTGTCCACCACGAAGTCCGCGAACTCGATGTCGAAGTGCGGCTCCTGGATCCAGTCGCGCCCGGGGTCCTCCGTGCGCCAGTAGTTGTACTTGAGCAGGTTTCGAATCCCGGTCGGCGCCGTGCGCGCCCCGCGCCGGTGCCAGATGTTGTAGGACGTGAGGAAGATCGAGCCCGCCGGCGCGGCGGTCAGCACGCTGCCCTTGATCGCGTCGTAGTGGGCCATGTGCTTCTCGCGCTGGTAAAGGAAGTGCGAGCCCGGCAGCAACTCCGTCGGGCCCATTTCCGGCGGCACGTCCTGCGGGTAGTAGAACACCTGGAGGTAGTTCACCTCCGGGCCATAGCGTGAGCCGCCGTCCCGGTGCCAGTCCTGCGGATGCCGCGGGGCGGTGCCGCGATGGTTCGACATCAGAACGGGCAGCGTGAAGTTGTCGCCGAGCAGCGAGCGCACCGCCCCGGCCGCCGCCGGATTGCAGATCACGTTCTCGATGAACCAATCCTCTTCCAGGATCTCCGAAGGTTCCGAGATCGGATGGTCGTCGAGGTAGGCCATCGCCCGCTGGTTGATCTCGTCCGGCACCACGCCTTCCAGAATCCAGTAGCCGTTGCGGCAGAACCAGATCACGTCGTCGTCGGTCATGGTGGGCGCGCAGGAGTAGGTGCGCTTGGTCAGCGTCATGCGGTCGCCCTCCGTTCCAGGATGAACTCGCAGGACAGCCCGTAGGTGCGGCCCTCGTCCATCAGCAGCGACAGCTCGGGGAACTTGACCACGCGCCAGCCGTCGTTGATGGCATCCAGGACGGTCTTATAGGGCCAATCCTCGGGCGGGGGCAGGGGATAGACCACCTCGCCGTCGCGGATCATGCGCATGCCGACCACGTCCGACACTTCAGAGGTCTTGGCCGCCTGGAGATAGAGCAGGTCCCAGCGCCGCGGCTTCTCCTTGCCGACGGCGTCCTCCAGCTCGCGCAGGCGCTCCTCGGTCAGCCGCCCTTCGCGCAGCTCGTCGATGCACTGCTGAACCATCTGCCGCAGGTCCTTCATCAGCAGACCTCCGCCGTTCGCGCCGTGGCGCTCGCGCCTCCCATCCTAGCTCGCGCGTGCCGCATGTTTTTGGAACCCCTCGGCAACCCTTCGTCGTTCCCGCGGGAGGAAACCTTTGCGAAATCCCTCCGTCATTCCGGCGGAAGCCGGAATCCAGTTCGGTCGAACCTGGAAGTCGGCGGCGGTTACCCCCACCTCATCGGACGCGCCCTGGTGGCCGCTCCCGTCGATCGGTGATGTCGCCCGGCACGCCGTAGCGACGGCGGTATCTGGCACGCTCGTCGGTGCCGGGCTCGGGCTTGGTCAGCAAAATGTCCGCGGGCCACGACTGACCGCCCAGATAGTGAAACTCGTCGATCTTTCCGCAGAGCCAGAAATACATCTCGGCGGCGTCTACGCAATCTCGGACCCCGTCGGCGAACCGCAGCCCGTCGACAACGAAGTCCGCCGACGCGACGTCGAACTCCGGGTTCACGATCCAGTCTCGCTGCGGGTCGGCGGTGCGCCAGTAGTTGTACTTGAGCAAGTGGCGCACGCCGGCCGCCGCCGGCGCCGTGCGGGCCGCCCGGCGGTGCCAGATGTTGTAGGCGGTGATGAAGATCGAACCGGCCGGCCCGGAGGTGAGCACGCCGCCCTTGATCGCCCCGTAGTGCGCCATGTGCTTTTCCCGCTGGTAGAGGAAGTGTGAGCCCGGCAGCAGCTCCGTGGGACCCATCTCCGGCGGCACGTCCTGGGGGTAGTAGAAGACCTGCAGGTAGTTGAGCTCCGGGCCATGGCGTGAGCCGCTGTCCCGGTGCCAATCCTGCGGCTTGGCCGGGCCCCGGCCGCGGTGGTTGGCCATCAGCGTCGGCAGGGCGAAGCCGTCTCCCAGCAGCGAGCGCACCGCCCCGGCGGCTGCGGGGTTGAGAATCACGCCATCGACGAACCAGTCCTCTCGCAGGATTTCAGTGGGTTCCCCCTTCGTGTTCGACGCCAGATAGTCCAGCGCTCGCCGGTTGATCGCGTCCGGCACGGCCGCTTCGAGAATCCAGTAGCCGTTGCGGCAAAACCACACCACGTCCTCATCCGTCATCGCGGGTTCGCAGGAGTGGGTGCGACTCATGCTGGGCGCCTCCGTCCGCTGGAGTTTGCCGCCGAACCTATGATGCGACGCCGCACCACTCGACGATCGCCAGCGCGTAGATCTTGGCGGCGTCGATCAGCTCGTCGATCTCCACGTGCTCGTCGGGACCGTGGGCCACCAGCAGGCTCCCCGGGCCGATGGTGATGGCCGGAATTCCCGCGCGGTTCAGGAACGCCCCGTCGTCGACGGCGGCGAAGCCGTAGTACGGCGCTTCCGTGCCGAACACGCCGGAGTAGGCCGCTTCGAGGGCCTTGCAAATTGGCTCGTCCGGCGACACGTCGAACGGCGGCCACCACAGCAGCCACTCGACCTTGGGTGGGTTGTCCCGCAGCCACGAATCCGTGGCCGCCACGCGCGCGATGTGAGTCTCGATCTCGGCCCTGACGTCCTCCACCGGCTCCTGCGGCGGATGCCAGATGGCGTACTCCACCCGGCTCTCTTCAGAGATCACGAACGGCCCGTTCGGACCGCCCTGCACGAGGCCCGGATAGATCGTGAAGTGCCCCGGTCGCTTGAACATCGGGTGCGACTTGGTTTGGCCCCACTCCTCCTCCAACTGGCGCAAGCCGTCCATGATCAGCTGGGCCTTGTCGATGGAGGACACGCCGATGGCCGCGCCGCCGCCGCCCGCGCGAATCAGCTCGTCGCGCATCGAGGCGTGCACCGCCCGGCCCTTGATCGTCATCGCCATGTAGAGCAGGCCCGGAGAGGCCGGGATGATGCCCAGGCGGTGGGGCGGGCCCGAGGCCTCGGCCACGATCGCCGCATCCGCCGTATAGCCGCGCTCGATGGCCGCGCCGGTGCCGGCCTCGGTGTTCATCATCTCCTCGCCGACGACGAACTCGAGGATCACGTCGCCCTTCGGGTGCAGGCCCGCCTGCAACACCGCGCGCAACGCCGTCAGCGTGGCGGCGTTGCCGCCCTTCATGTCGCACGAGCCGCGCCCCCAGATCTTGCCGTCGATGACCTCGCCGCTCCACGGACCGGCCGTGCTCCAGTTGGCGTCCGGTCCGGGAGGGACCACGTCCACGTGACCGTTGAAGAGCAGCGAGCGGCCACCCCCCACGCCGCGGAGCGTGCCCGCCAGGTTGGCGCGGCCCTCCTCCGCTTCCCACAGATCGGTCTCTAGGCCCGCGGCCTCCATGAGCGGCTGGCAGAACTCGTTCACGCGGGTCTCGCCGCCGCGCGCCGCCTCCTGGTCGATGCCCGGATAGGTCGGATTCACCGACGGAATGCGGACAGTGTCGATGGTCATTTGGACCAGGTCGTCGGCCAGCGCATCCACTTCGGCCAACACACGCTCGCGGATCTGGGGCTCGGTCATCGCGGTGACTCCTCGGCTCAGCATTTCGTTGGCCGCATGGTAAGCGCTTGCCGCGCCTGCGAACGTCGATCTTTGGTCTGAATCAGACGGGTGCGCCGGGCGCTACCATCGACGCCCGGCGATTCCTCCGTGAGCAGAAAGCGAGCGCCACATGGCTGCCAAGACCATGCCCAGCGACCACGAAGCCCGGTGCCGCGGGCGCTACGAGCTGCCCGGCGTGACGATCCAGGTCGAGAACACCATCACGCTGATTCCCGAGCAAGACCGCTTCTGTCCGGCCGGATTCCTGTTCAACCTTCGCGATGGCCGCCTGATCACGGGCAACGTTCCCTCGGAGGACGGCGCGATGACCTGGCGCGCGTCACCGGACGCGGGCCAGACCTGGGAGCCGGCGCCGGCATGGCCGAGTTGGCACGTCTATCAGTTCCCCGACGGCGAGTTGGTCGGCCTCGAGGGCTCCGAAGAGCCCTGGCTCGGCACGACGGATAGATCGGGCGTGTACCTGGGTCGCGCCTTCCGTTCGACCGACGGGGGACAAACGTTTGCCGCGGAGACGGTGGAGATTTCCGGCATTCCGCAGCTCGTCGAAGGTGAGAGCGAGCGCTGGGGATTCCACGTGGACTCCTACGTCGATCACAACATCGTGGCGCTCGGCGACGGCAGCCTGCTGGCTGGCGCGCACGGGCGATTTACGGGCCATCGCAAGTACAGCACCTATGTGGTGCGCTCGACGGACCGAGGACGGAGCTGGCACTTCCGCGCCACGGTGGCGTCGGACCTGACGCCGGACGACCACGTGCGGATCGAGGGCTTCGACGAGCCGGCGCTACTGACCCTGCCGAACGGCGAAGTGCTGTGCTTCATGCGCAGCGGGGGGCGCTACGACGCGCGCTATTCCCCGCTGTACCTGAGCCGCTCGGCGGACGACGGGCGCACCTGGAGCGTGGCCGATCCCATTGCCGACCGCGGTGTCTGGCCCAATGCCTGCCGCCTGGACAACGGTGTGCTGGCGGTGATCTACGGACGTCCGGGCGACTGGCTGGCGTTCAGTCTGGACGATGGCCACACCTGGATCGGGCATTTCTGCCTGCATCTGGGTCCGCAGCCGTGGGACTGTGGCAGCTACGACTGGGTCGAGGCGGTCGCCCCTGACACGCTGCTGGCCGCCTACGGTCGCACCGACCCGAATAACCCTCGCATGAGCGAAGTGTCCGGGACATTCATCACCGTCACCCGCACCTAGCGGAGCCGTCAGCTTGCCCAGTGGCGTCCCGGAAGCGCGCCTGACTAACGCTGCCGGCGGCCGGTGCGCCTGGCTTTTTATTTCGTAGTCGAAGCAACTGCCCGAACGTGCCAAAAAACCCCCGTCCCAAGGTGGGAGCTTGGTGAAACTCCGACCAATTGCGGACGCCCCAGGGCCGAATTGGACGGTTCTAAGTCGGTATCTGGCGTGAATTCCCGCCGTCCACGACATTCGGCACGCGGGCAACATGCAGCGCCCGCATGCCTTACGCTGGCGGCCGCCGGTCCGTCGTTGATCAACCACAAGGACTCGTGAGCATGGCCGAACTTCGACCGAACCGCATCAAGCGCAAGCTCGCCGAGGGCGGGGTGGCAACCGTTCCGGCTGGCGTGAATACGCCCGACATGATCGATCTCATGGGGCCGTGGGGGTTCGACGGCTTCTGGATCGAGGCCGAGCACGGGCCGGTGGACTTCGGAGATATCGCCGACCTCACGCGCGCCTGCGACCTTTGGGGCGTGACGTCGATCGTGCGCGTCAACCGCGTGGAGCCCGGCATCATCTACCGCACCCTCGACCAGGGGGCACAGGGCATCGTGGTGCCGCACGTAAATACGGCGGACGAGGCGCGGCAGATCGTCGACGCCGCCAAGTTCGCGCCCATCGGTCATCGCGGCATGTTCGGCTCGCGCCAGGGCTACGGCGTGGACGACTACCTGAACAAGGCGAACGACGAGACGCTGATCGTGATCCTCGTCGAGGACATTCGCGCGGTCCACAACCTGCCCGAGCTGCTCGAGGTCGACCACATTGACGTGTTCTTCGTCGCGCCTTCCGACCTGGGCCAGAGCATGGGGATTCTCGATAGCACCGCGCCGGAAATTCGCGAGCTGACGGAGAAGACGATCCGCCAGATCACCGCCGCCGGTCGGGTGGCGGGCACGCTGGCCTTTTCGTCGGACGCGGCCCACTGGATCGACGTCGGCGCCCGCTTCCTGCACCCGCCCTGGACGCCCTGGCTGGAGGCTGGGGCGCGGGAGTTTCTCACGAGCGCGGGCAACGCCCCCTAGGGCGGGCGCCGCCGCTCGGAAGCTCCTATCGATTCGCGCACTCGTAGGGGCGGGTTTCAAACCCGCCCGTCCGACCCTCGGTTTGGGGACGTCGGCCGCTACGGCACCCGCGCCGCTGGCCACACCGGGTGCAGGGCATACCAGCTGCGATAGCCGTAGCCGACCATTTCCGTCAGCACATCCGCCATGCGTTGCACGCCTTCCTGCAGGCCGGCGCTCGAGCGGTCGAGGTCGCGCAGGTGGATGGCGCGCCCGAAGTAGCCCTGCACCCTCCCGTCAGGTAGACGCCGGGTAAAGGCGGGCATCAGCGGCGCGCCGCTCATGATGCTCAGCAAGGCGGGTCCCTTGGGGAGAATGGCCGTCTCGCCGCACAGCTGCACGGGCACGCCGTCGCCGATGATTACTCGGTCCGCGGCCAGGCCAACGGCCTCGTTGCGGCGCAGCGCCCGGAGCAGCGGGCGGGCGGCCTCGCGCTCGTCGTGCACCTCGATCTTTGCCTGTCGTCGGATCATCGCGAAGACACGCCCCAGCCAGTGCGGCCGCAGCCGTTCACCGGCGGACGAGATGGGCGCGTGTCGCCGTCTCAGCTCGCGGGCGGCGATCTCAAAGCTCGCGGCGTGCATGCTCACGATGATGGCGCCCCGCCCGGCATCGAGCGCCGCCGCCAGCTCCGACGAGTCGATCTCGACGCGGCGGTGGCGTCGCCACCAATCCGGCCAGAACATGGTGAAGTACTCGACCAGATAGCGGCCGTAGCTGGCGTAGACATCCCCGGCCGCGGCGTGCACCTCTTGCGCCGAGGCCGATGGGCCCATGGCCACGGACAGGTTGGCGCGAAGCTGCCGCGTTCGACGGCTGCCCCAGGCGTACACGCGGCGTCCCAGCCAGGCGGCAGCCGCATCAACTAGGCGCGCGGGCAGGATCGCCACGAGCAACGTGATAGCGAGCAGGAGCGCCGTCGCCGAATAGGACACGACCGTCCCGATCCGCTGCACCCCCTGACCGAGGATGTTGCGAGAGACGATCGCCAGATTCCGCTGCGGAGACTGTTCCGGCACGACCAAAGCGACCTCTGCTGCCTGCTGTGGGCACTTACGTACGGCAACGGCAGAATTTACCAGTCCCGCGCGATACTCTCTCGCCTATGCGCCGCGCGACGAGACTGCAGGACACATTCGCATTGGCCAGACGACGGTTTCCCGAATGTCGGTGACTCGCGCGTTGTGTGACCCGACGCGTGCGTAGATTCGACAGCGGTCGTCGAGACACAGGCAAGCGCCGATCGAATGGTCTGCTGAGCAACTCTCGGAGAGCGGGCTTGGTCGTCGCGTTGGGCTTCCTGTGCCTGGCATGCGGAGAAGCCTCAGCGCCGCCTGTGGCGGCCACGCCAGACGCCTCGCCCGCCACATCTGCGCCCGCGACCGCGCCAACGCCGACGACCATGGCCAGGCTCGCACCGACACCCACGGTCGAGCCTGAGCCAACGCCTATGCCGGAACCCACGCCGACCTCGACACCAGTGCCTACGGCGACGCCCGCGCCGACGCCGGAGCCCACGCCGTCGCCGGAGCCGTCACCCACACCCAGCCCCACGCCGACGCCGGCAGTCACACCAGCGCCGACGCCCACACTCGAAGCCACGGCGGCCCCGGAGCCCACACCGACACCCGAGCCGTCGCCCACGCCAACGCCGGAACCCACCCCCACGCCCGCGCCGACCGCGACACCGACGCCCGAACCTACGCCAACGCCCGAACCCACCCCGACTCCGTCGCCGACGCCAACACCGGTACCCACTCCGACACCGACGCCGGAACCTACGCCGACTCCCGTGCCCCAACCCACGCCGACGCCCACGCCGGAACCGACGCCGACTCCACAGCCCACTCCGACCCCCGTGCCGCAACCCACCCCAACGCCTACGCCCGAGCCCACGCCCACTCCCACCGCGGCGCCAGCCGATCCGGCCTTGGGCGCGACGCTGGTCCGCGCGATTGGCTGCGAGGCGTGCCACAGCGCCGACGGTTCCGACGGCACCGGGCCCACGTGGCAGGGCGTCTACCTCAGCCGGGTCACGCTGGCCGACGGCTCAACGGTCATCGCCGACGACGCCTATCTGCTGCGGGCGATCGTGGACCCCAACGCGGAAGTCGTCGAGGGATACGAAGCGGGCCTGATGCAGGCCGACCTCGACACGTTGCTCTCCCGAGAAGAGCTGCTGGCGATCGTGGCCTATATCAAGTCGCTGTAGCCCCGACCCGCCTACGCGTCGCTGATCGGCAGCGTGATCCGGGCGTTGCCGGCGTGCTGCGAGTGCAGCGCGGCCAGCAGCACTTCGACGACCTGACGCGAGGTGCGACCGTCCATCGAAGGCCGTCCGCCGTGGTGGATCAGCTGCACCATTTCGTCGACGCAACCGGCGATGTGGCCCAGGGTGTACTGGGGTCGGGGAAGGCTGCGCTGATTGAAGTCGCCGCCGTTCTTGACGACGACGGTAGCGTTGCCCGAGTCGTCGACGCGCACGATCCCGGCGGTTCCCAAGACCTCCAGCGAGAATACCTGCGGCATGGTTTTGCACATATTCCAGAAGGCGCGCACGCCGTTGTCGAACTCGACAACCACTGACATCGCGGGGTCGGTGTCGGGGTCGTGGCCGCCGTCGCTGGCATAGCGCGGGGGGTAGTCCTCGAACCCGGCTTCCGCGATCCCGTAGACCGCGGTGGGCGTGCCGCCGGCGAACCATAGGATGGTGTCGAACATGTGGGTGCCGTTGCGGAACAGCATCGCGCGCGGACCGCCCTGATTGGCAACAATTCGTTGCACCTCGCCGATTTCGCCGGACGCGATCACCTCCGCCACCTGCACCCACGGGAACATCCAGCGCCGCGTGTGATCCACCAGCATGGGGACGCCTGCGGCCTCGACGGCGGCGATCATGCGGTCGGCGTCGGCCAGCGTTGAGGCGATGGGCTTTTCGCAGACAATCCCGCGCACGCCGGCGTCGACCGCGTCGACGACGATTTGCGCGTGCCGGTCGTCAGGGGTCGCCACGCTGATCACGTCCAACTGCTCGCGGGCCAGCATTTCGCGGTAGTCGGTGTAGCCGCGCACGTCGGGCAGCGCGTCGCTCCAGGTGCGGTGAAAGTCGTCCAGCTTCTCGGGCACGATGTCGCACACCGCCACCGGCTCCGTGCCGGCGATGTGGTGATAAGCGGCGACGTGCGAATGCGGCATATCGAAGCCGGTGCCCGGTCCCGGCCCTGGCGCGGGGCGCTTGGCCCCGATGCCGGTCAGGCCGACCACGCCGGCTCGCAGCGGATTATTCATGGAGATTTCCGTCGGTGAGACCGGCGGCGATTGTAGGCGCGTGGCCCACGGCGCGCAGCGGGCGCCGCTAGACGCCTACAGCGCGTCGATGGCCGCCAGGATGTCGGCGGATGTGATCAAGTCGTAAACGCCGCTGTAAATCGACTTCCAGGCCACGTTCCCGTCGAGATCGACCAGGAATGCCGATCCCGTGGCGAGGCCGTCGCCGAAGTGATTGAACACGCCGTAGGCCCTGGGCACGTCACCCGCGATGTTGTAGAGCACCGGGAAATCGAGCCCGATTCGCTCAATGATGCCGGCGGTGTCTTCCAGCGAGTCGGTGCTGATGGCCAGGATTTCCACGCCGCGCGATTGGAATTCCTGGTAGTTGTTCTGCAGCTCCACGAGCTGCGTGCGGCAAGCCGTTCACCAGAACGCGCGGTAGAACACCACCACCACCGGCTGCTGTCCCTGGAATGCGCTCAGGGTGTACTGCGGTCCTTGGGCGCTCGGCAGCGAAAAGTCGACGGCGGCTGCCCTGGCGGGGGCCGGTGCTGACGTCGGGGTCGGGGTTGGCTGCGGTGTGGGCGTCGGTTCCGGCGTAGGGGTCGGTTGCGGCGTCGGCGTGGACGCAGCCGTCTCGCAAACCACGCCGTCGCCGTCTCGATCCGTCATGTACTCATACGCGGGATGGTCGCTCCTGACCGGGGCAATCCCGTGCGCGCGCGCTTCGGCGCATGAGATCCGACCGTTGCCGTCGTCGTCATAGAGGTCGAGCGCCGTCGGCGCGGGGGTTGGAGTTGGTGTGGGTTCCGGAGCGGGCGTGGGCGTCGGCTGCGGCGTTGGCGTCGGCGTGGGTTGGGGTGCGGGCGTCGGAGTCGGCGCCGCCGTCGGTGGCGGCGCTGGAGTGGACGTGGGTGCGGGCGCCGGGGTCGAGGTCGGTTCGGGAACAGCCGTGGGCGTTGGCGCCGCGGCGATGACTACTACCGGAGTGGGCGCGGGAGTAGCGGTGGGCGTCGGCGGGCTGGTTGGTGTTGGCGCGGGTGGCGGCGGCGCAGGAGTGTCCGTTGGCGCCGGCGGCGGAGTTGCGGTTGCCGTGGGGGCCACCTCGGCGGCGGGCTCCACGGGCTCGGCGGCTTCGCCGCACGCAGCCAGGACGACCGCCAACGCGACAACAGCAATGATCCCGACGCGCACCCGGATTCTCCCGACGCTACTTCCCTCGAATTCTACGTCGGAGGCGAGGCCATGGTTTGCCGTGGCTGCCTAACAACTGCCCTTTCTAATGAACTCAATGAGCTGACGGATCTCCTCTTCCGTCAGGTCGGAAAACGCCGGCATGCCATTGCCGCCCTCGGCAAGCTGCGAGCGAATG
The DNA here is from genome assembly GCA_026708035.1 of Chloroflexota bacterium. NCBI lineage: Bacteria > Bacillati > Chloroflexota > Chloroflexota bacterium. The sequence goes on from JAPOVQ010000014.1 coordinate 15,891, forward strand.
CGGTCCTCCGGCAGGTCCTCTGGAGTGCGGCAGGCAAGCGCCGGGCCGATGCCGCCGCTGAGGTCTTCACCGTGGCAGACGGTGCAGCCCTTGGCGATGAAGACCTGATGTCCGGGGGAAAGATCCTCACGAGGGGGCGGCGTCGGCGTGGGTGTCGGCGTGCCGATCGGGGTCGGTGTCGGGGTTGGAGGGGGTGTGGGAGGTAGCGGGGTGGGCACCTCGTCCGCCGGACGGGCTGTGGGCGAGGGCTCGAGGGGAGGCGCGATTCGACCCGGTGGGACCATGGCCAGCGAGTGGGCGATGACGGGGGTCGGTTCCGGCGTGGGCACAAGGAGTGAAAGGCGGCTCGATTCGCCGCAGGCCACGACGCCAACAAGGATTACGCCGCTCAGCAGCGCACATATGGCGCGCCCGAGGCGCGCGGCTCGGCGAGACCCGGTGACCTTCACTTGCCTGCGACGCTCCGCTGAGCGGAGCGGCTCGGATTGCGGCGCCGTCGCTCTACAGCTCGTCGATGGCCGCCAGGATGTCGCCCGACGTGATCAGGTCGTGAACGCCGCTGTAGATCGACTTCCAGGCCAGGTTTCCGTCAAGGTCGACCAGGAACGCCGACCCGGTGGCGAGACCGTCGCCGTAGAGATTGAAGATCCCGTATTCGCGGGGAACGTTGCCCTCGATGTTGTAGAGCACCGGAAACTGAATGCCGATCCGCTCCACGATGCCGGCGGTGTCTTCGAGCGAGTCCGTGCTGACGGCGAGGATTTCCACGCCGCGCGCCTGAAACTCTTCGTAGTTCTTTTGCAGCTCCACGAGCTGGGTGCGGCAAGTCCCTCACCAGAAGGCGCGGTAGAAGACGACGACCACCGGCTGCTGCCCGGCAAACGAGCTAAGCGTGTACTGCGGGCCCTGGGCGCTCGGCAGCGAGAAGTCCACGGCGGCCGCCCGCGCCGGGGCCGGCGGCGGGGTCGGCGTGGCGGCCGGCTGTGGCGCCTGCGTGGCAGTCGGCTGCGTCGTTGGCGTGGGCGGAGGCGCGGGAGTGTCCGTGGCCGTGGGCAGTGCGGGGGCCGCGGTTGCCGCGGGCGCGGCCTCGGCGGCCGGTTCCGGCGGAGCGGTGGTGTCGCCGCACGCCGCTAGGACCACCGCCAACGCGATGACCGCGACAATTCCGGCTCGCATCATGGCTTTCCCTGCGGGTCGCCCCTCGGATTCTACGCCGAGCGCGCGGCCGCGCATTGTCAATTTGATCTCAGGAACTGCGAATAAACTCGATGAGCTGAACGATTTGCTCTTCGGTCAAGTCGGGAAACGGCGGCATGCCGTTGCCGCCCTCGGCGAGCTGCTGGCGAATGCGCTCCTCGGTTAGATCGTCAACCGTCCGCTCCGCGAGAGCCGGTCCGATGCCGCCGCTCAGGTCTTCGGCGTGGCAGACGGTGCAGCCATTGGCGATGAAGAGTTGATGGCCGGGGGGCAGGTCGCTGGGCGGCGGCTCCGCCGGAGGCGGCGGGGGCGTCACACCCCCGTCCACGGCCGGTGTCGGCGTCTCGATCACGACGGGAGTTGGCGCCGCGAGGGTGATCACCGCCTCTGGCGTGCGCGGGGGCGGCGCCGGGGCCAAGTTAGGTGCGGTCCGTCCCGCTGGGACCATGGCCAGCAGTTGGGCGACGGCCGGGGTCGGTTCAGGGGTGGGCGCGAGACCTGAGAACCTGCCCGATTCGCCGCAGGCCGCGACTACGCCGGCGAGGATGGCGCCGCCCAGAAACGCGCAAATGGCGCCCCCGAGGCGCGCGATTCGTCGGGACCCGATGACTTGCATTGACCTGCGTTGCTCCGCTGAACGGCGCCGCTCCGATCGCGGCGCCGGCGCCATGGTATTACGTCGGGCGGGTTGCTTCAGCGCGGCTATTCCTCGTCGCCCCGCAGGTGTGCCAGCACCGTCAGATCTTCGAGCGTCGTGGTGTCGCCCACCACCTCGCGGCCCGCGGCGATATCGCGCAGCAGCCGGCGCATGATCTTGCCGCTGCGCGTCTTGGGCAGCGCGTCGGCGAACCGCAACTGCTTGGGCCGCGCGAAGCGTCCCAGCTTCTCGCCAACGTGCGCCGTCAGTTCCGCGTGCATCTCGTCCGAGGTGTCGATGCCGCCCCGCAGCGTGACGAATGCGGCGATGGCTTCTCCGGTAATGGGATCCGGCGTGCCAACCACCGCGGATTCGGCCACGGCGGCGTGGCTCACCAGGGCGCTTTCGACTTCCGCCGTGCCGATGCGGTGTCCCGAGACGTTGAGCGTGTCATCGACGCGTCCGATGATCCAGAAATAGCCGTCCGAGTCGCGCACGGCCCCGTCGCCGGTCAGATAGCGACCGGGGAACTTGGCCCAATACTGCTCGATGAAGCGCTCGGCGTCGCCGTGCTCGCCGGGGTGGCCGGCAACGCCCCATCCATCCTTGTAGATGCCGCGCAGCATCCCCGGCCAGGGACGATTCAGCACCAGCAGGCCGCGCGTGCCGTCGGGCAGCGCCTCCCCTTGCTCGTCGACGATCTGTGGCTCCGTGCCTGGGAACGGCAGCGTGGCCGAGCCGGGCTTTTGGGCAATGGCGCCCGGAAGCGGCGTGATCAGGACGCCGCCGGTTTCCGTCTGCCACCACGTATCCACGATGGGGCAGCGCCCGCCGCCGATCACGCGGTGGTACCAGAGCCACGCGTCGGGATTGATTGGCTCGCCGACGGTCCCGAGCAGCCGCAGGCTGGTGAGGTCGTGGGCGTCCGGGTGCTCATCGCCCCAGCGAACGAAGGTACGGATGGCCGTGGGCGCCGTGTAGAGCACCGTGACCTTGTATTTCTCGACAATGGCCCAGAACCGGTCCTCTTTAGGCGCGTTGGGGGCGCCCTCGTAGATCACGCTGGTGGCGCCGTTGCCGAGGATGCCGTAGACGATATAGCTGTGCCCGGTGACCCAGCCGATATCGGCGGTGCACCAGTAGATGTCGTCGTCGCGCAGGTCGAAGATCAACTTGGCCGTGGTGGCGGTATAGACCATGTAGCCCGCCGTGGTGTGCACCACGCCCTTGGGCTTCCCCGTGGTTCCGCTGGTGTACAGGATGTAGAGCGGGTGCTCGGCGGGCAGCTCTTCCGCGGGGCACTCGTCGGACTGACCCGCGATGGCGTCGTCCCACCAGACATCGCGCCCCTCGACCCAGTCGATGTCGTTCTCGCAGCGCCGCAGCACGACGACGTTGCCGACCGACGGGCAGGAGTCGTCTGCCAGGGCCGCGTCCACGTTGGCTTTCAGCGGGATCACGCGACCGCGCCGCCAGCCGCCGTCGGCGGTGATCACCAGCGAGGCGCCGGCGTCGTTCACCCGGTCGCGAATGGCATCCGCGCTGAACCCGCCGAACACGACGCTGTGGACCAGGCCCAGCCGCGCGCACGCCAGCATGGCCACCGGCAGCTCCGGCACCATGGGCATGTAGAGCAGCACGCGGTCGCCGCGCTCCAGGCCAAGCGCGCGCAGGGCGTTGGCAAACCGCTGCACGTCGCGCAGCAGGTCGGCGTAGGTGATGACGCGCGTGTCGCCGGGCTCGCCTTCCCAGTAGAAGGCGACGCGTTCGCCGCGACCGGCGGCCACGTGGCGGTCGACGCAGTTCACGCTGATGTTGGTGGCGCCGTCCACGAACCACTTGGCAAACGGCGGCTCCCACTCCAGCAGCGTCGTCCACGGCTTCATCCACTCGAAGCCGTCCGTGATTTCGCGCCAGAAGGCCTCCGGCTCTTCGAGGCTGCGGCGATACAGCTCGCGGTACTGCTCCATCGAGCCGACGTGCGCGTGCGCGGCGAAGTCCGCCGGCGGCTCAAAGAGCTGGGACGCCTCGGAAGATTGGTGCGAAATCTGGTCGGTTGTCATACGTCATGCCGCCGTGATGGAGAGGCGCCGACAAGAGGCTAGGAGCGCCGCCGAAAGCCTGTCAACCGCTTGCCGTGTCGCGCACCTTGCCTCCCGTCGGGCATCATCGGACCTACACCAATTGGCAACGCGTGAAGGTTGGCATGGCGCACAGTTTCGTCGACGAGAAGCACGCGCTCGCGCTCGAGGATCGCAGCGGGCGGCTGCACGAGCTGCTGGCGCCCGGGGCGCGGTTCGAGCGCATCGCCAGCGGCCTTGGATTCACCGAAGGCCCGGTCTGGCGCGGCGATCATCTGCTCTTGAGTGACATCCCGAACGACCGCATCTGCCGCTGGCGCGAGCTGCCGGAAGGCCCCGAGCTCACCACGTTTCGCGCGGGCAGTGGCTCGACCAACGGACTCACGCTGGACCGCGACGGCAATGTCCTGGCCTGCGCCCACACCGCGCGAGCGGTGCTGCGCTTCGACGCCAACGCGCAGCCGGATCCCATCGCCGCCTATTTCGAGGGACGGCGGCTCAACAGCCCCAACGATCTCGTCGTTCGCCGCAACGGCGACATTTACTTCACCGACCCGCCCTATGGCATCGATTCGCTGGGTCCCGACGCCAAGGAGCAACCGGTAAATGGGGTGTATAGACTTTCGCCGGACGGCTCGATCGCGCTGGCGACCGATCGGTTCGTGCGACCAAACGGGCTGGCCTTTTCGCCCGATGAATCCGTGCTCTACATCGGCGACTCGGGCGGACCGCGCGACGTGTGGGCGTTCGACGTGGAGCAAGACGGGTCGCTGACAAACCCACGGCAGTTCGTGGACATGGACGCGCACTCGGCGCCGAACAATCCGGACGGAATGAAGTGCGACGCGGAAGGCCGGCTGTGGAGCACGGGTCCGGGAGGCGTTTGGGTCGTTGAGCCGGATGGGACCGTGTTGGGGGTGATCGTGACCCCGGCACGCCCTTCGAACCTGGCCTGGGGCGGGCCGGGGTGGAGCACGCTGTTCGTCACCGCGCAGACATCCGTGTATCGCATCGAGACGGCGGTGCGCGGCCGGTCGGTGCCCTAGCGCCGGGTCCGCCGGTGCTGTCGGCGTCAGGCCGGAGGGAGAGGATGGTGCACGATGACGCCGCCGCTTCGTGTGCGTGTGCGACCCTACGCGGACCTTGCCCGCTACTTTCCGGGCACCGGCGCGGTGCGGGAGGTTGACGTGCCGGCGGGAGCCACGATCCAGGATCTCCTCGAACGCTTCGGCGTCGATGCCGAGCCGCGCCTCACGCTTGGCCTGAACGGCGAGCTGGCGCAGCGTGACGCCGCGCTGGCGCCTGGCGACCTGGTCGACATCCTCGTCCCGATGTCGGGCGGCATGTAGTCATGGCACGCTCCGCCGGCTCGACGCGCCGGCGCTTCCTCCGCGTTGATCTGACCACCGGCCGCGTGCGGGTCGAGCGACCCGGGCATGACTTCATGCGGCTGCACATGGGCGGGCGCAACGTCATCGCCCACACGCTGCTTTCGGAAGTCCCACCGGGGATCGACGCGTTCGATTCCGAAAATCGCCTCGTGTTCGCGCTCGGCCCCATCACCGGCGTTTCCGTTCCCGGGGGCAGCCGTCACAGCGTGGGCGCCAAATCGCCGCTCACTGGCCTCTTCGGTGAGTCCGAGGCCGGCGGGTATTGGGGCGCCGAGCTCAAGCGGGCCGGCTGGGACGCCATCATCGTGCAGGGGCGGGCGGCGCATCCGGTATATCTCTGGGTCCACGGCGACGAGGTCGCGCTGCGCGACGCCCGGCCGCTGTGGGGCAAGTTGACTGGACCGGTGGAAGACCGAATCCGGACGGAACTCGCCGACCCACAGGTGCGCGTGGCCCAGATCGGTCCTGCCGGCGAGAACCTCGTGCGATTCGCCTGCGTCGTCCACGACCTGAATGAGGTGGCCGGTCGAACCGGCCTGGGCGCCGTGATGGGATCGAAGAACCTCAAGGCCATTGCCGTGCGCGGCACGCAGCCGGTGTCCGCGGCCGATCCACGGGCGATTGCCGGGGTGGCGCGCTGGGTGGCCCAGGAGACGCTCGCGCCCGGTGGTGAGCACCATCGGCTCCACACGTGGGGCACCGGCGCCATGGTCAAATCCAAGCTGCTGGAGGGCCACCTCGTGGCTCACAACTTCCGCGACGGCCGGCTGCCGGGCGGTGACCAGGTGGACGCCCTGGCCATTCAAGATCTCACCGACCACGAGATGGATCGCTGCTACGCGTGCTCCGTCCGCTGCAAGAAACGCGTCAGGGTCAGGCGTCCCGACCTCGAGGTCGATCCCAAATACGGCGGTCCGGAGTACGAGACGATGGCCGCCATCGGCCCCAACACCGGCGTGGTCGACGTCATGGCCGTCTGCAAGGGCCATGAAATGCTCAACGCGCTGGGCATGGACAGCATTTCCTGCGGCGCGACGATCGCGTGGGCCATGGAGATGGTCGAGCTCGGCCTGCTGGATGAGCACCGGCTCAACGGCGAGACGCTGCGTTTCGGATCCGCCGACGACTTGCTGCGCGTGATCGGCAAGATCGCTAGCCGCGAGGGCGTGGGCGACCTGCTGGCCGAGGGCTCGCTGCGAGCGTCGCGCACTCTCGGCGCGGATGCCGAGGCGAGGGTCGTCCACGTCAAGGGGCTCGAGGTCGCCATGCACGATCCGCGCGCGATGCCCGAGATGCGCCGCAACTACCCGGTCACCCCGACCGGCGGTGACCACACCGGCGCCGCGGGCAAGCGCTCCGGAATTCGCAACACGGTCGGTCTATGCCACTTTCTGCAATACGACGAGGCCACGACCCTGAGCCTGCTGAACGCAGCCACGGGCTGGGACGTCTCACCGGACGAGCTGCACGCGACCTTCGAGCGCGGCGTCACCATGGCGCGGCTCTTCAACCTCCGCGAAGGACTAAAGCCGGAAGACGACCGGCTCCCGGACCGCCTGCACGAGCCGCTGCGACAGGGGCCGCTGTACGACCGTCGGCTCAGCCGGGACACCGTCAGGGACGACGTGAGGGCCTACTATCGCGACCACGGCTGGGACCCGACGACCGGGCGCCCCTATGCCGACACCGTCGAATACCTCGGACTTGGTTCGCTTGCCAAGGCGGCGCAAGCCACGGAGTTCGTCGCGGAGCGCCGCGAGCCGATTCCGGCCGGACGACGGCCCTACGCGCCACAGCCTGAGGAGGTCGGCGCCATAGGCGAATAGGCGGCGGCGAGCGTTAGTGGTGCACGGTCACCGGCGTGCCGTTCGCACAGAAATCCCACGCCCACTGCGAGTCGTGGAGCCGCATGTTCACGCAACCGGCGCTATACACGCTGCCGAACGCGTCATGCCAGTAGGCGTAGTGAAACCCGATCCAGCTTTCGGTGAAATATTGGACGTGCAGCACGTTGGGCACGTCGTACGTCTTGACCGTGCTGCCGTTGGAAATCAACCTCGCGCGCTCGATCCGCCAGAAAATCTCGAAATCGCCGGGCGGGGTGAAGTCCGGTGGCAGCCCGGTTGAGATCAACGCTTCGTATACCGGTTGGTCTTCCGCGAAGAAGGTCGTGACTTGCCGCGTGAGATCGACTTCCGCCCGGCGTTCCGACGGATAAATCGACCGTGTCGGCCAGTGCGCCGCGTCGTAGGGCGGGGCGATCATTGACTGCCTGACGGGGGCCAAGCGTATCCCGCGCGATTCAGCGACGTATACGCCCACTGGATCTTGGACGAGGCCTTGAGACGTATCCCGCCAGATTGAGCGGCTGAAGGCCTGGCGCAATCCGCTGGTGGTCTCAGCGCCCCAAAGAACCGGAAAGCCAAACGCGAAGACACCGCCGCCCTCGCGGAACGGCTCCCAGAACTCAAGATGGACTCCGCGATTCGTCTGCGGAAACCACCACGCGTATTCGTGCGGTTGATCCGCGGACACCTGTTGCAGCGCCCAGGCGGTTCCCAGGTTAAGTGGGGTGACGCCGAGCGGATCGCGCGTCCAGGCGTCGGTTCGCAGCGCGCCGCGCTCGAAGTATTGGATCTGCTCGCGACCGTACGTTAGCGGCTCGGTGATCGGCCATCCTATCGACGACTCGCGGCCGTATTGCAGCCACCAGTCAAGGATTCGGCCGGAAATGTGGTGACCGGTCTCGTGGATGTAGACCACATGGGGGTGGGGCTCAATTGACTCTTCGGCACTGGCCGAAGACACAAGGCCGCCGGCTGCCACGGCGCCACTGCCGGCCGCTAGCGCAAGCAGCCGGCGTCGCCCGATTCGAGGACCCTGCGGCAAGTCCGTCTACTCCTGCAAACTGCGCGGCTGGCCGATCACGGCCAGAACGGCAAAGCCCGGTACAAAATGATAACAGGCTCCGCGAAGGACCGGCTTCCGGCTAGAACGGCCGATAGGGTCGGGCGCCGCTCTGGTATGCCCCGGCCAGCGAGTCGCGCGTGAAGTCCTCGGGCACGCGACCGTCCGCCACGTAGCCGTACAGCGCGGCCTTGAAGATGCCCTCCAGCGCCGTCACGATCGCCAGGGCGAGTCCAACGGTTGCCACGCCCACTGCGATGCCCACCGGAAGACTGACGGCGGCCACCAGGATGGCGGGAAGGGCGCCGATCAGCGCGGCGACGAACCCAAGAATGCCGAAGCCGATGTTCGACGTGACCTGCTCGCCCCACGTGCGCTTGAACAGCGAGCCGGAGCTGCGGATCGCCGCGATCGGACCCAGACCTTCCGCGACGACGATGGGTACCACGAAGTAGGTCAGATACGCCCAAACGCCACCGATCAGCGAGAGCACGATCTGTCCGAGCATGTTGTCGCGCGACTGGCTGCGGAGCACCTGCAGGATCAGACCGACGGTCGCAGAAATGAGCGCCCATCCCAGGATCTGGGGGAGGCGCTTGTTCGCCATGCGCAGGCCGTCGCCGACCGTCGGATCGCCGCCGGCCAGGCGAATCATCGCGGCCCCGATGAGCGCCGAGTTGAAATAGATGACGACGAACGCCAAGAGGAAGTAGGTCACGGCCAGCAGCGCGATGTCCACTTCGGAAGCACCGGACCCGGCCAGGCGGTCCACGGTGCCGAGGCCGGACCCAACGCCCATCATCAGCCCGGCCAGAATCACCAGGGCCACGGTCGACATCACGGGAAACAGCACGAGTTCCCGGTCCTTCTTGAGGACCGCCCAGCTCATCTTGATGAGCTCCCACGTGCGCCCAATGGTTTGGAACATGTCTCAGCCCGCCGTGCGAATCAATTGACTAAGGATAAGACTTCCGACTCGTCATGTGCGATTTGCGGCTGAAATGCAGCGGACCCGGGCGGCGCGAACGCCACCCGGGCCCGCGGTCGTCGCCGCGCCTAGGCCGAGACCTCGGACGCCGATTCGCGACGCAGCCGATGCGTGACAAGCGCCGCTGCGGCCGCGATCGCCAGCACGAGCACCGCCACCTTCTTCTTCACCGCACACCTCCATCGCCGAGCCGCCTGCCGTGGCGGCCAGCAGTCTCCCTCAACCCTACGCCCACGCGCGGCGCGGCACCGTGGCGAAGGGCACATACGCGCCGACGGTTCGCGGTCGGGCGACCCGCTACGCTGCGCACGGCGGCCACGGCCCTGGGAGAACGGCATGCGCGTTGGATCGGGTGACTTCACCTACGACTATGTAGACGGCTGGCTCAAGCTCCCGCCCGACTGGAGCCTGGGCTGGATCGGCAGCATTGCCACGGACCGCTTTGGCCACGTCTTCTGCTTCAATCGCGGCACGCGTCCCATGACGGTGCTTGGTCGTGAAGGCGAGGTCATCGGCCACTGGGGCGACGCGGAGCTCTGCTACGCCCACGGCGTCTTCATGGACCGCCACGAGCGGCTCTGGCTCACCGATCAGCTCGCGCACGTGGTCTGGATCTACGGCACCGACGGCACACTGCAGGGCCGCCTGGGCTACCCGTATGTGACCAGCGAATCCGCCGGATTGTTCAATCAGCCCACGAACACCTTTGTCACCGACGACGGCGAAATCTTCGTCTCCGACGGCTATGGGGATACCAAGTGCCACCGGTTCGATGCCGCCGGACGGCACCTCCTGACCTGGGGCGAACGCGGGACCGGGCCGGGCCAGTTCGCGCTGCCGCACGGCATCTGGGTGACGCGGGACGACCGGGTGCTGGTGGCCGACCGCGAGAACGACCGCATCCAGGTCTTCGATCGCGATGGGGCCTACGTCACCGAATGGGGCGATATCCCGCTGCCGAGCGACTTCTACGTCGACGAGGACCGTGGCGCCATTTTTGTCAGCGAGCTCAATCGCGGCATCACAATCTTCGATTTCGACGGCAAGGTGATCACACGCTGGGCCCAGGAACGCATCCCGCCGGGTCGGATCGGTGGACCGCACGGCATCTGGGTGGACGACCAGGGCGCGATATACGTGGGCGAAGTCGGAGCCGACAGCTACCTGCACAAGTGGGTGCCCGCGCGTTAGCGCACCGGAGCCTCGGCTGACCGGCAAGCCTGGCGTGAGGCGCTAGGCTCGGGAGTCGCCCGCTTCAGGGGTCTGCATGTCCGCCGACATTCGTGTGCGCAACCTGGTCAAGCACTACCAGGTCGCTGATCGTGAGGGCGGCCTGCGTGAGTCCTTGCGCAGCGTCGTGCGACGCCGCCATCGGTCCGTTCGCGCCGTCGACGACATCACCTTCGACGTGCAGCCCGGCGAAATCGTCGGCTTCCTTGGGCCCAACGGCGCGGGGAAGACCACGGCGCTCAAGCTGCTGAGCGGGCTGCTGCATCCGACGGACGGCGAGGCGGCGGTGCTGGGCTTCACGCCGTGGGAACGCCGGCGCGAGTTCCTGTCGCAGATCACGCTTATCATGGGGCAGCGCCAGCAGCTCTACTGGGATCTGCCGGCCCTGGACACATTCCTCGTCAACAAAGCCGTGTTCGGCTTGCAGGACGCCGCCTACCAGGAGTCGGTCGACTTGCTCGTCGATCTGCTGGATCTCGACGAGGTGCTCACCAAGCCCGTGCGTCAGCTCTCCCTTGGCGAGCGAATGAAGGCCGAGCTGGCGGCCGGCCTCTTGCACCGTCCGAGGGTCTTGTTTCTCGACGAGCCGACCATCGGGCTCGACGTCACCATGCAGCAGCGCATCCGCGACTTCGTCACGCGCTACAACGCCACTACCGGCGCCACGATTCTGCTCACCAGCCACTACATGGCCGACGTGAAGGCGCTGGCCGAGCGCGTGGTGGTGATCGACCACGGAAAGCTGCTCTATGACGGCCCGCTCTCCGGTCTGATCGACCGCTACGCCCCCCACAAGACCATCACGCTGCACCTCGAGCGCCCGGTCAATCGTGCGGATGTCTCGGCCTACGGCGAGGTCGTTTCGGCCGACGACGTGCAAGTCAGCGTGCGCACCGACAAGGCGCAGGCAGCCTCGGTGACGGCCCGCATGCTGGCGGAGTTGCCGGTGGCCGACCTGAGCGTCGAGGACCCGCCCCTGGAGTACGTCATCGACCAGGTCTTCCACCGGCGGGAGTCGTGATGCGCTCCCGCACGCTGGCGGGATTCGCGTCGCTGCTGCGCGCAGAGTTGGCGGACCTCTTCCAGTACCGCATCGAGATGTTCCTGTACGGCCTCTGGCAAGTGGTCAACCCCATCATCTACCTGGTCATCTGGTCAACCGTTGTCGGCAGCGGAGACATTGCCGGCTACGACCGCGACGACTTCGTCCTCTACTACCTGGTGTTCATGGCCGTGTCGCACCTCACCCTGGCCATCGAGGTCTACACCATGGCGCCCAGCATCCAGACCGGAAGGCTCTCCCCGCACCTGCTGCGCCCGCTGCATCCCTTCTGGCGCGCGGGGGCTCTCAACATTGCCTACAAGGCCGTGAACCTGATGTTTCTCGTGCCCATCTGGGTCGGGCTGGCGCTGATTCTCCGCCCAGCCTTCGAGCCGGATTGGCTAGGCATTGCGCTCTTCCTGCCGTCCATGGTCATGGCGGCCTCGATCTCGTTCCTCATCGGGTCGTGCTTCGCCATGTTCGCGTTCTGGACCACGCGCTCGATGTCGTTCTGGGATATCTGGATGAGCCTGACCCTCCTGCTCGGCGGCCAGGTTGCGCCCGTGGCCGTGCTTCCCGGCGTGCTGCAGCAGGCCGCCGTGATGCTGCCGATGCGCTACACGGTCGGATTCCCCATCGAGGTGGTGCTGGGACGTGTCCAGGGCGCGGAGCTTGCCGCGGGACTGGCGATCCAGGCCGGATGGACGGTGGCCGCCATGGCGGCCTTTGTCGTGCTCTGGCGAGCCGGCGTCAAGCGCTATGGGGCGGTGGGCGCATGATCGGGCGCCTCGCCCGCATTGCGGGGGCGTACTTTCGCTCGGCGCTGCAGGAGGAGTTTGCCTACCGCGGCGACTTGTTCGGCAACGTCATCCGCAGCGTGCTCAATCTCGGAACCGCCATCGGCGGCGTGATCGTGATCTTTACCCACACCGAGACGCTGGGCGGCTGGACCCTGGGACAGACGCTTTCGCTGCTGGGGATATTCGTGTTCGTCAACGGGTTCGTGGCGATGTTCATGTCGCCGAGCCTCAACCGGGTCGTCGAGGAAGTGCGCGAGGGCACGTTCGACTACGTGCTGATGAAGCCCGTGCCGGCGCTACTTCTGGCCAGCGCGCGGCGCTTTGCCGTCTGGCACGTCTCCGACATCGTGCTCGGGGCCATCGTGCTCGGCGTGGCGCTGGCCGGCCTCGACGTGCGCGCGTCCGGCTGGGGCGTGGTGCTGTTCGTGGCGCTGCTGGCTTGCGGTGTCGCGATCGTCTACGCCATCTGGCTGGCGTTGACCACGCTGGTGTTCTGGTTCGTGCGCGTGGCCAACGTCACCATGATCTTCAACCTGTTCTTCCAGACCGGCCGCTACCCCATCGAGGTCTACCCGTTCTGGCTGCGCCAACTGCTGACCTTCGTATTCCCGGTGGCGTTTGTCACCACGGTGCCGGCGCAGGCCGTGACCGGGCGCGACCCATCGTGGCTGGTATGGGTCGCGCCCGTCATCGCCGTCGTCGCGCTGCTGGCGGCCACGAGATTCTGGCGCTTCGGACTCAGCCGCTACACCAGCGCCTCGAGCTAGGACGCGCGCCGCCGCCGCACCGCGCGCACGCCGGCAATCAGGACTGCCACCACGACCAGGATCGGTCCGCCGATGATGGCGATGGTGAGTCCGGCGTCGGCGGCCCACTGGGCGAAGCGACCCAGCCGATCGACGCTCTCGCGGGCCGTTGAACCGGGGTTCCAGACATCGCGGTCGGCCACGTCCTCCGGCAGCACCGTCAGGAACGTGGTGCTTGTGTTGTCGACGTCGGCGCGGTCCGGCTCGTCGGACGTGATCGTCGTGTCGGTCTGCAGCCGCCCCGAGTCGGCCTCCACCCGCGCCACGTAGGTCACGAGGTCGGACAAGCCTGGGGCAATCCGCGGAAACTCCCACACGATCGTGTTGCGCGCGTCGTCAAATCGTCCGCCGCCGTCGGCGCGTACAAACTGCATGCCGTCGGACAGGCGCTCCTCGAGGCGCACGCTGCGGGCGTCGGTGTTGCCGGAGTTGCGGTACTCCAGGGTGTAGGCCACGTCCCGCCCGACAGGCACGGCGGCCGGACCGTCCTTGAAGATGGCCAGGTCCACGTGGAACGTCAGCGTGGCCTCGACGCGGTTGTTGGCGCCGTCGCTCTCCGGGCTGGATGTCGAGACCTCGGCGCGCGCCTGCATGTCAAGCGCCTCGCTCTCGAGCCTGACGTCGCTGCTGAGGAAGCGCGCCTCGCCCGGGCCGAGCCGGTCGATCGTCCACGACACCGTATGCGCGGCTGCGCTGTAGACGCCGCCGTCACTCGCGGCCAGGAAGATCATGCCCGGGTCCAGCCGATCGACGACCTCCACCTGCTTGAGGTCCACCGTGCCCTCGTTCCACACCGACAGGCTGAGGCTCGTGGAGTCATGCATTCGGAAGTGGCTGGGGACCTCGCGCATCACGATCAAGTCCGCTGCCGGATGCAGGCGCAGCACGATCGTCGCCAGCGAGGTTTGGTTGGTCAGCACGTTGAGCTGGCCCTGAAGCACCTCGATGCGCTCACGCACATCCGTGAGCTCGCGCTGCACCTCAATGGTGTCCTGCACGCTCTGTGCCCGGGTCAGAATGTCCAGCAGCTGCTGCTCCGCGGCGGTGGCGTTGCGCAGCCGGGCGGTCAGGTCGGTGTACTGCGCCGTGACGTCCTGGCTGCGGATGTCCTCGTCGATCACCTCGGCGCCGACATTGCGCAGCGCGGCCAGCGTGGCATCGAAAGTGGCGACGGGCACGCGCACGGTGATGGTGCTCACGCGCCGCGGGTCGTCCTGCTGGATGTTGGATGCGGCGACGAACGCTCCGGAGATGCCCGCCACGATGTCTTCGACCTGGGTCACCGCGTCTGCAAGCTCGGCGACGACGACGCTCAGAGTGCCGGTCCGGATGATCTGGCGCTCGACCACGCCGCTTTCGAGTGACATCGGCGCGCTGTCGAGCGACTGCGGCGCGGCTGCCGCCGGCATTGCCGCCGGTGCCGGCGCGGCCGTCACCATCCGCTCCACCACGACCTCGACCGGCACCTCTTTGATGACCTCGACGGGCACCTCGCGCACGACCATGGCCTCCGATTCGGCAGCCATGGCCATTGCCGGCTCGGCCATCGCTCGGTCGTCGAAGTCAAGCGATTCGGCTGAGCTCTCGGCCTCGCCGCACGCCGTAAGCGCAAAGACGATCAGAACGATGAATGCCGCTCGAAAGCGCTGCATGGAGACTTCCCATCGTGTCGAGACGATCATCCGGTCCTTAAACACTACGCGCAGCGGAAACGAAACGTTCCCTCTCGGCTCAGCGAATTCGCGGACGTAGCCAGCGGGACGGTCCGAGGGCGACCCGATCGGTTAGTCGGAATCTCCGTCGCGGCCGTCCGCCAGCCGAGCCACGTGCAGCAGCTCCACGTCGTCCTTCATGCGCATCACGATCACGCCCGCGGCGGTACGGCTGAGCGGCCGCACTCCCTTTAGGCTGCAGCGAATCACCTGCCCGTCGGACGAAACCAGTACGATCTCCTCGTCCGGGCTGAGCAACGTGCGAGCGTCCGCAACGGGGCCAGTCTTCTCGTTGAGGCCTATCGCGCGCAGGCCTCGTCCGCCAGGGCCTTGAGGACGGTGCAAGAGAAGTCGGAACTCCGACACACGAGTCTTTTTGCCGTAGCCGTTGCGGGTAACCAGCAGCACGTAGGCGTCCTGGCGCGCCAAGTCCATGGCTGCGATCTCATCGTCCTTAGCGAGCCTGATGGCGCGCACCCCGCCGCTCGTGCGGCCGCTGGCGCGCACAGCTTCGAGACGAAATCGAATAGCCATCCCCTGCCGCGTGAAGAACATCACGCTGTCTTCTTCGGTGGCCAGGCGCACCCAGGCCAGCTCGTCGTCGGGATCTACTCTCATGGCCAGCAGGCCGTTACTGCGTACGGTGACGAACTGGGTAAGCGGGCTGCGCTTGACCTTGCCGCGGCGTGTTCCGAACACCAGGTCCTCGCCCGCCTCGAAGTTTGGAATGGCCAGGACGGCCGTGGCCGTTTCGCCCTGCTCGATGGGCAGCAGGTTGATCACGTTGATGCCCTGCGCGTCGCGGCCGTGCTGGGGAATTTCATAAGTCCGCAGCCGGTAGACCTTGCCGCGGTTGGTGAAGAACAGCAGGTAGTCGTGCGAGTTGGTGATTAGGAAGTGCTCGACGATCCCGCCCGCCTTGCTGCGGAAGCCGATGATTCCGCGACCGCCGCGGCCCTGGCGGCGGTAGGCGGTCGCTTGCACTCGCTTGACATAACCATTGGACGACAGCGTAACCAGGCAATCCTCGTCGGCCACCAGGTCGGCGTCCGAGAAATCGCCGCTCGCGCCGGCCAGGATCTCGGTGCGGCGCTCGTCGCCGAAGCGATCCACCACCTCGCGGGTTTCGGTCCGAATGATCTCCCGCACACGGTTGGCGTCGGCCAGGATGTCCTCCAGGTCGGCGATCTCGGCCCGCACGGCCTCAAGCTCATCAAGGATGCGCTGCCGCTCCAGTCGCACCAACCGGCGCAGCTGCATGTCGAGAATCGCGTTGGCCTGCGTCTCGGAAAGTTCGAATCGACGCATGAGCTCGTTTCGTGCGGATTCCGTGTCGGCGGCGGCGCGAATGCACTCGATTACGTCGTCGATGTTGTCCAGCGCGATGACGTAGCCCTCGAGCAGGTGCTCCCGGACGCGAGCCTTTTTGAGATCGAATTCCGTCCGCCGGCGGATCACATCCTTCCGGTGCTCGATGAATAGCTCGATCATGCGCTTGAGCGTCAGCTGCTCGGGCCGACCGTCGACCAGGGCCAGCATGTTGATGCTGAAGGTGGATTGCAGCGACGTGTGCTTGTAGAGCTGGTTGAGCACGGCCGAGGGCCGGGCGTCACGCTTCAACTCGATCACCGCACGCATGCCGTGGCGGTCGGACTCGTCGCGGATGTCCGAGATTCCCTCGATGGTGCTGTTGCGCACCAGGCCCGCGATCCGCTCGATCAGCGTGGCCTTGTTGACCATGTAGGGCAGCTCGGTGACGACCAAGGCCATGCGCTCGCCGCGGACCTCTTCGATCGTGACCCGGGCCCGCACCACCACGCGACCCCGGCCCTGCCGATAGGTGTCCTGGATGTCCTCGGCGCCGACGATGATCGCCGCCGTTGGGAAATCCGGTCCCTTCACGAACTTCATCAGGTCGTCGCGGCTCGTGTCTGGTTCGTCGAGCAGGTGCTGGATCGCCCGGCCCACCTCGCGCAGGTTGTGCGGCGGGATGCTCGTGGCCATCCCGACGGCAATGCCCGTCGAGCCGTTCAGCAACAGATTGGGCACCACGGCCGGCAGGACTTCCGGCATTTCGGCCGTCCCGTCAAAATTCTCGACGAAGTTCACTGTGTCGCGATCGATTTCGTCCAGCATCTCGGCCGACACCGCCGTCAGCCGGGTCTCGGTGTACCGCATGGCGGCAGCCGGATCGCCGTCCACCGAGCCGAAGTTGCCTTGGCCGTCCACGAGCGGGTAGCGCAGCGAAAACGGCTGCGCCATGCGCACCAGCGTGTCGTACAGCGCGCCGTCGCCGTGGGGGTGATATTTCCCCATCGTGTCGCCCACCACGCGCGCCGCCTTGCGAAATCCCGCGTTGGGCGCCGCCCCTAGCTCGTCCATCGAATAGAGGAGCCGGCGTTGCACCGGCTTGAGCCCGTCGCGCACGTCGGGAATGGCGCGCGCCATGATGGTGCTCATGGCGTAGTCGATGTACGAGGCTTCCATCTCCTCGGCGAGCTCGATGGGCATGAGGCGGTCGTCGGTCACTTAGCTCTCCCTCACCGGCTGCTCGGCGGCCTGAAAGTCGCCGCTCGCGCCACCGGACTTTTGTATGAGGCGCACGTCGCGCACGGTCATCGCGCGGTCGACGGCTTTGCACATGTCGTAGACCGTCAGCGCGGCGACGGTGACGGCGGTCAAGGCCTCCATCTCCACGCCCGTGCGGGCAGTGGTGCGCACCGTGGCTTCGATGGCCAGCCCCGGCGGGTCCTCCGCGGGATCGATGGCCAGGTCAATGCCGCTCAGCGGCAGCGGGTGGCACAGCGGAATGAGGTCCGGCGTGCGCTTGGCCGCCATGATCCCGGCCACCCGCGCCACGCCCACGACATCGCCCTTTGGCAACGACGACTCGCGGCCGTCCAACTGCGCGCGAATCATGGCCAGCGTTTCGGGCTGCATCTCGATTCGCGCCGCCGCCACCGCCACGCGGTCGGTCTCTGGTTTTGCGCCGACATCCACCATGCGCGGAGCCCCGGCACCGTCGAAGTGCGTCAGCCCCATGCGTGCTTGGTGGACTCCCTTGGACGCGATGAACCGGCCGAATTCTCCCGGGACCAATTCTATCAGGTTGGCCGCGGAAATCGGCATCGCCCGGCGCTTGGCGGCGGCGCCGCGCACGAGAGCCGGAGGCGACGATTGGCGGCCTGGCGGCGAGCCCATGAATTGTCGGGATTTTGTTGCTGCAAACGCCCCCGTAGGCGGTGCGGGTCACCTTCCCAGGTCCGCATGGCGTAACTCGGAAAGCCGGATGCTCACCGCTGCCGGCGGCCCGAGGGTCGTACGCCCCGCCGCGACGCGGGCGGTCCTAGCGGGCGGCTCGGGAACGCGTGTGGTCGGCAGGCCCGCGTTGACACGCCGACGGCGCGCTACCTAGCATCCGCGTGGGACTCAGGCGATGGCGCACATGCACGACGACACAAACGACCAGACCGATCGCCCACAGGGCGGGTCCATTGTCGGCCAGAGCGGACAGGGCGTTGTCGGCTACGCGCTGGTCGCCGTGGCATTCGTAGTCGTGCTGGTTCTGGTAATGACGACCCTGGGCGATAGCATTGGGGAGGGTCTCGACAGCCTGTTGGAGACCATCTCCCAGCCATTCACGAGCTAGCGGCGTGGAATCAACCCGAGACGAATACGAACCTGTTGAGTACCTGCGGCGCCTGACGACCAAGGGCCGTCGGATTCTCGCCCAGGCGGAGCTCGAGGCGACCAACCTCGGGCACTCGGCCGTGGGCGCCAATCACCTGCTGCTGGCGATTCTCGCCTCGCCGCAGACCGCGGCGGCGCGCATCTTGCGTGAAGCGCAGGTCGACGTGCTCAAGCTGCGCGAGGCGGTGGTGGAGGCCTTGGGTCCCGGGGACGACCAGGATCCCGGCCGGCGACCGCTGGGTCCCGGCGGCCGCAATGCGCTTCGCGCCGCCGCGCTGGAAGCCGAACGCACGGGCGTGCGGTTCATTGGCACCGAACATCTGCTCTTGGGCGTGCTGGCTCACCACGGCCGGTTGGCCGGCGAGAGCCTGCGCCAGGCCGGCGTCGACTTTCGCTCGATTCGCCGACGCATCGAGGCGTCCTATCGTCCCGGTCGCGTGGGAGGCGGCGGGCGGCGAGCCAGTCGCCGCGGGCGCCGCCGGGCCAAGAGCCTGTTGGCCGAGTATGGCCACGACGTCACGCGCGCTGCCGCGAGCGGTGATCTCGATCCGGTTGTCGGTCGACGGGCCGAGATGGACCGCATGATCGAAATCCTGGTGCGACGCACCAAGAACAATCCAGTGTTGGTGGGCGATGCGGGAGTCGGCAAGACGGCCATCGTCGAAGGACTGGCGCACCGTATTCGGGAAGGCGACGTGCCGCCCGACCTGCGCAAGGGCCGCATTGTGGCGCTCGATTTGGCCGCGACCATTGCCGGCACCAAGTATCGCGGTGAGTTCGAGGAACGCGTGCAGGGCGTGATTGCCGAGGCTCGCGGCGATCCCAACGTCATCCTCTTCATCGACGAAGTGCACACCGTCGTCGGCGCGGGCGGCGCCGCGGGTTCGCTCGATGCGGCCAACATGCTCAAGAGCCATCTCGCGCGCGGCGAGCTGCGGCTCATCGGCGCAACCACCTGGCGCGAATACCGCCGCCATATCGCCAACGACAAGAGCTTGACCCGGCGGCTCCAGCCCGTCGATGTCGGCGAGCCTGATGACGAGGCGGCGGTCGCCATCGTGGAGGGCCTGCGACCTGTCTATGAGCAATACCACGGCGTGCAGATCAGCGACGAAGCTCTGGAGGCTTCCGTGAGCATGTCGCGGCGCTACCTGACCGAACGTCAACTTCCCGACAAGGCCATCGACCTGATTGATGAAGCGGCCGCCAAGGCCAAGGTGGCCCGCCTCACCGCCCCCGAGCGCCTGCGGCAACTTGAACGGCGCCTGGACGACTTGGCGTCGACACGGGCTGACCTGGGCGTCGATGGGCAGCCCGAGCAAGTCCTTGAGCTGGCGGCGGCAGAGGCGCAGCTGCGCGAAGAACTGCGCGACGAACGCCGTGCCTGGGAGGCCGAGGCGCGTGCCAATACTCCCATCATCGGTATCCACGAAATCGCCGGCGTCGTGTCGCGCTGGAGCGGCGTCCCCACGCCTACCCTCATCGAGGCCGAAGCCGAGCGCTTCCTGGCCATCGAGTCGATGCTCCAGAAGCGTGTCGTGGGGCAGGACGAGGCGCTCAACGAGCTCGGCCGCTCGCTGCGTCGCGCGGTGGCGGGCATGCGTGATGAGCGCCGTCCCATCGGCTCGTTTCTCATGATCGGCCCCACCGGCGTCGGCAAGACCGAGACGGCCAAGGCCGCGGCTGAATTCGTGAGCGGCGACGAGCACAAACTCGTGCGCGTGGACATGAGCGAGTTTGGCGAGTGGCATGCGGTGTCCCGTCTCGTCGGGTCGCCGCCCGGATACGTGGGGCACGATCAGGCAGGCGAGCTCACCGAGTCCGTGCGCCGCAATCCCTTCTCCGTCGTGCTGTTCGACGACGTGGAGAAAGCGCATCCCCGGACGCTGCACATGATGTTGCAGATCATGGAGGACGGTGTCCTCACCGACGCGAACGGGCGTACGGTCGACTTTCGCAACACCATCATCGTGATGACATCGAACCTTGGCGTGGAGGAGTCGCGCGGGCCGAAGATTGGCTTCGGCTCAGGGCCGACGCAGCAGGCCGGTGAGCGCGCGGCGTTTGAGTCACGCATGCGCGAGCATGCGCGGCGCCATCTCCCGGCGGAGTTTCTCAACCGCATCGACCGGCTGCTGATATTTCACGATCTCGGTGAATCCGAGCTGCGCGAGATCGCGCGACGGCTCCTATCGGCGGCAATCATCCGAGCGCGGGCGGTCGGGCTTGAGTTGCACGTCACGTCCGAGGCCTTGGACTACGTGGTGCGCGTAGCTGCCGACCGGAACCAGGGCGCGCGCCCGGTGCGACAACTCGTGAGCCGCTACGTTGACGAGCCGCTGACCGAGCACGTCGTTGACGGCGACGGCGCCGAGAGGGAATTCGAGCTGCGCGTTGTCGACGGCGAGCCCGCCGTCGTCCAGATCCAGCGGGCCGACGCCGAGGCGGCGCCCGCGCCGCAGGGGTGACCCAGACCGGCGGCGCGTCCGGGGCGGGTCAGGCGCCTCGAAGCTGAAGCCAGTTGGCGAGATGGCCCGGGCTCTCGGGCGCGGGCTTGCGGACATCATCTTCCCGCCCGTCTGCGCCGGGTGCGGAGCGCTTGGCGACGGCATTTGCGACGTTTGCCTTTCTCAGCTCGAACCCCTACCGCGTCCCTGCTGCCGCCAGTGCAATCGGAGGCTGGAACACGGTGACCAGTGCGCCGCATGCCGTCACCAGCAACGGCGAATCGACCAGGTGTTCGTGCGCTATCCGTACGAGACGCCCGTGCGCGATGCGATTCTGCGCCTCAAGTTTCGCAACAAGCGATACCTCGCCGGGGCGCTGGCACGGGTCGCGGCGGAGGCGCTGTCCAGCCCGCCGGATATCGATGCGCTCGTTCCGATTCCGCTGGGTCCCGCGCGAGAACGTGAGCGCGGCTTCAACCAAAGCGCGCTCATCGCGGCTCAATTGACCGAAATGCTGGCGGTGCCGGTGCTGGACCAGCATCTAATCCGCCACCGCGATACGGTTCCCCAGACCTCGCTGGTGCGGGAAGCCCGCTGGCGAAACGTGATTGGCGCGTTCACCTGCCTGCACAACCTGAGCGGCGCCCGTGTGCTGCTCGTCGACGATGTGGCGGCAACCGGAGCAACGCTCGATGCCGCGGCCCGAGCGCTGCGACGTCGCGGCGCGACCTGGGTTGGGGCGGTGGTGGCGGCGCGACCGCCGCCGGATCGCCCGCTCGCGCCATGAAGCCATCTATCCACACCCTGTTGATATACTCCGCGGTCTAACTCCGGGGGGCGTGCGGCCATAACTCTTTGCCGCGACCCGCGTTTCAGACTGTGTGATGCCTGTGCGTGACCTCCTTGCCGGCCGTCGGCGCGGTGGCGTCCCAGCCGATCTCTGGGTCACGTGCCGCAAGTGCGGCGCCATGCATTACCGTCCGGAGTTCGAGGCGGGGCTGCACGTGTGCACCCGCTGCAACTACCACGACCGCCTGACGGTCGGCCAGAGGCTTGATCTCCTCTTGGACGACGCCGAGGGCTTCCGGGAATTGGCGGCGGATGTGCTGACGTCCGATCCGCTCAACTTCTCCAGGCCAAGCGGGCGCTACCCAGACCGCGTGGCCAAAGCCCAGGCTTCCACCGGGCGCTCCGAGGCCGTCGTGTGCGGCGTGGGGCACATCCAGGGCCACGAGGTGGCGGTGGGAGTCATGGAATTCGGCTTCATCGCCGGCAGCATGGGCGGGGCCGCCGGTGAGCGCATCGCCCGGCTCTTCGAGCTTGCTCAGGAACGGCGCATTCCGCTGGTGATGGTGACCTCGTCCGGCGGCGCCCGGCAGGACGAAGGTGTCTTTGCCTTGATGCAGATGGCAAAGACAACCGCCGCCGCCGCGCGTCTTGCCGCTGCCGGGGTGCCCTATATCGCACTCATGGCAGATCCCACCCTGGCCGGCGTGACGGCCAGCTTCGCGGCAGTTGCCGACATCATCATTGGCGAGCCGGGCGCCACGATTCGCTTCGCGGGCTCGCGCGTCGTGCAAGGGACGCTGAGCCGCCGGGCGCAGGCCGACGACCACACCGCCGAGTGGGTGCTTCGGCGTGGCATGCTCGACGCGGTCGTTCCTCGGCGCGACCAGCGCCGCACGATCGGCCGACTCATCGAGCTGTTGGCGCCCGCCCAGGCGTCTCTGCCCGCCGAGGTTGTTGACGCGGCCCGCACGCGGCTGGGCTAGCGAGCGCCGGCCATGCTGGACTTCGAGCGCGACCTCGACGAGTTGCGGAGCCGCATCGCGGAGCTTGAAGCGGAGAGCGATGTGGATTCCGCGTCGGACGTGCTGCGGCAGCTTGAGCTGATGCAGCTCGAGCTTGAGGCGCGTACCGCCGACGTGTTTTCTCGACTGACGCCCTGGCAGCGGGTACAGCTGGCCCGCCATCGCGATCGGCCCCACACGCTTGACTTCATCGAGCGCATGATCGACGGCTTCGTCGAGTTGCACGGCGATCGGCGCCACGGCGACGACATGGCCGTCGTTGGCGGCGTGGGTTCGCTGCACGAGCGGCGGGTCGTGGTGGTCGGTCATCAGAAGGGTCGTGACACTCGCCAGAATGTCGAGCGAAACTTTGGCATGGCCCACCCCGAGGGCTATCGCAAGGCCATCCGGCTATTCAAGCTGGCCGCGCGGTTTGGTCTCCCGGTCATCACCTTGCTCGACACGCCAGGGGCCGGGCCGGCGTTGGAGGATGAGGAGCGTGGCCAGTCGTGGGCCATCGCCGAGAGCATGGCCGTTATGGCGCGTCTGGAGACGCCCATCATCGTCGCGGTCATTGGCGAAGGCGGCAGCGGCGGCGCCCTGGCGATGGGCGTTGGCGATCGCATCTTGATGCTGGAACACGCCATCTACTCCGTGGCCTCGCCGGAGGCCGCGGCCGCGATCATTTGGCGGGACTCGAAGTTCGCGGAGCGCGCCGCCGAAGCCCTTGGACTGACCTCGGATGTGCTCTACGCGGCGGATCTCATCGACCGCATCGTCCCCGAACCGCCCGGCGGCGCCCACCGCGACTACGACGCCACTGCCGAGAATCTCAAGGCGGTGCTCGTCGACGCGCTGGATGAGCTTCAGGCCATCGCGCCCGCCGACCTGGTCGCTGAGCGGTACGCCAAGTTTCGCGCGATGAGCGCCCACGTGGAGTCGACGCCGGACGATGCGGTGGTCGACGGTGCAGGCGTCGTGCCGGAGAACCGTCACGGCCTATAGCCCTTCGACGCGTTGCCGACGGCCCGGACGGCGCCCGCGTATTGAGTTGCCGTGCTAAACGTCCGTCGGACGGCCGTGCTGGCCGGACTCAGTGCCCTCGGGCTGGTGGCTCGCTCGGTCGCGCAAGCGTCCGACGCGGTGGCGGCGCCGGTAGCCGTGCCGCTTGCGCGGCTGCCGCGGGCGCTCGACGGGCTGACGATCCAAGTAGTGTCCGACCTTCATGTGCGCTCGCCGCGCACGCCCAGCTTGAATGCCTTGCGCCGGCTCGCCGGTACCCGCCCGGATTTCCTGTTCGCCTGCGGCGACCTCAGCGACCGGGTTGACGCCGCGCCGTTCGTGGCCGAGGCGCTGGCGGCGATTGAGCCCGTGCACGGCGCCTATGCGGTCTGGGGGAATCACGACCTGTTCGTATCCCGTGCGGCGACCGACCCGGCGTGGATCGGCTATCGCACCCAGCCGCTGGGATTCATACGGCAGGCGTGTCAGGCGCAGGGCGTCACGGTGCTCGACAACGCGCACGCGCGCCACCGGATTGGCGGCGCGGAGTTGGCCATTGTTGGCATCGGTGACGCGACCCATCGGGGCGACGACGCGGCGCGTGCCTTTGATGGTGTCGACGAGGACGCCTTCACCCTTTTGCTGACGCACAATCCCGACGCCGTACCGCGCCTCGGGGAAGCGCGGGTGGACCTCGTGGTGTGCGGGCATACCCACGGCGGGCAAATTGTGCCCCCGCTCATGTCTGCCCCGATGACCAGTACGCGCTCGCCGCTTCCCAGGGCCAGCGGGCTGATGCACATCGACGGCCGGCTCGTGTATATCACTCGTGGGGTCGGCACGGTCGGAATTCCCATGCGAGTGAATGCGCCGGCGGAACTACCGCGGCTGACGCTGGTTCGCGTGGCTGAGCCCGCCCGGTAGGCTTGACGTTGTACTCCGGCCCCTTAGGGGCGCCCCTTGTGGACGCCCGTCCGGCGGTCTTGCACGATCGGTCGCCGGGTGCGTGGTTCACCGAGCGCCGCGGAGAAACAGGAGTCACTGATGGACCTTGGCCTTAATGACCGCGTCGCGCTCGTCACCGGTGGGAGCCGCGGCATTGGCCGGGCGATCGCTCACGGGCTCGCGGCCGAAGGCTGCGACGTGGCCATCGTCGCGCGCGGCGGGGATGACCTGCGCCGCACGGCTGCCGAGATCTCGGCGCTTGGGGTTCGCGCACACTCGCTCTCGCTGGACATGCGCGACGCCGCGGCGCCGGCGCAGGCCGTCGGGCGCACGGTGGCCGAGCTCGGCGGCATCAGCGTATTGGTCAACAACGTCGGCGGCTCGATGGGCGACAGCGACTTTGCGACGGGCACCGACGACCAGTGGTCCGCGACGTTCGACGTCAACCTGAGCGCCGCCGTTCGAGCCAGTCGCGCGGCGGTGCCGCTCATGAAGGCTGCCGGCTGGGGCCGCATCGTGCACATCACGTCCGTCTACGGGCGCGAGGGTGGCGGCCCTCCCGCCTACAACGCCGCGAAGTCGGCGATGAACAGCCTGGCGACGTCGATGGCGCGCGAGTTGGCGCCATTCGGCATCACGGTCAATGCCGTGGCGCCGGGATCGATCGTGTTTCCGGGCGGCGGCTGGGAGCGGCGCCAGCGCCGCGATCCGGAGGGAATCGCGGCGTTCGTCGAGCGCGACATGCCCATGGGACGATTTGGCCGTCCCGAGGAAGTGGCCGCGGTGGTGGCGTTCCTCGCCTCGGAACAGGCCAGTCTCGTCACCGGCGCCTGCATCAACGTAGACGGCGGGCAGTCCCGCTCGAATATCTAGCCCGCGGGGTCCGACGCCTCATCGAGCCGCGCGACCTCCTCCGCCGTCAGTTCCCAGGCGGCGGCGTCGAGGTATGCGTCGAGCTGCTCGGTGGTGTCCGGTCCGGCGATGGCCGTCGCCACCTCGGGACGCGAGATCACCCAACGAATGGCCACCGCGGTTGGGTGGCGACCGTGGGCGGCGCCAATCTCGCGCAGTGCGTCGATGACCCGCTGCGCCCGGTCGGTGAGAACTGATTCCATCTCGTATGGCGGTTGTCGCTCCCACAGCGTGCCCGCAGGGGCCGGCTGCGCCCGTTGCAGGTCGCCACTGAGCACGCCCACGGCCAGCGGCGAGAAGGCCATCACCCCGATGCCGAACTCCCTGCAGAACGGGAACAGCTCTTGCTCGGGATCACGACACAGCAGGCTGTACTGGTTTTGCGTGGTGATGAAGCCGGGCGCGACCGCCCGATCGGCCATCCAGAGCGCCTGGCACGCCTCCCATGCCTGATAGCTGGAGACGCCCCAATAGCGGGTCTTGCCGCTGGCCACGACATCCGTCATGGCTCGCACCGTCTCCTCTAGGGGCGTGGTTTGATCCCGCCAGTGGACGATGTAGATGTCCACGTGGTCGGTCTGGAGCCGGCGCAGGCTGCGGTCGATCTCACGCAAGATGTGGTACCGCGAGCTGCCGATGTCGTTCGGCCCTTCTCCCACGATCGACGTCACCTTGGTGGTGATGACCAGCTCGTCGCGCTGTCCCGGCAGCACACGCCCGAGGACCTGCTCGCCGATTCCGCCCACGTAGGTGTTGGCGCAGTCAATGAAGTTGACGCCTTTGTCGATCGCGTGCCGGATGATG
Organism: Chloroflexota bacterium; assembly: GCA_026708035.1. NCBI lineage: Bacteria > Bacillati > Chloroflexota > Chloroflexota bacterium. The sequence goes on from JAPOVQ010000014.1 coordinate 42,272, forward strand.
CGCTCCATCAGGTCCTGGTCCGTCATGCCGCGGAATCCGCATCCCAGCGCGATCCGGGACACCTTGAGCCCCGAACGGCCCATGTTCACGTACTCCATCGGGCTCAACTCCTTGCTGGTCACCACCCTGCGGCGGCGATGATGCCACTCTCGGAGCGCCCGTGCGCAGACGACGCCTATAATCAGCCGCCGCCAGCCTGCACCACCGCTTGGACTCCTCGATGACGACGTTTCAGTCCCGTATTCACGGGGTGATTCCGGCGCTGCTGACGCCGCTCCACGCCGACTTCACCGCGGACGAGGCCGCGCTGCGGCGCCTGATCCGGCGCGTCGTCGATGCCGGCTGCCACGGGATCGTGGTGCTGGGGACGACCGGCGAGTTTGCCTCCATCGACGACGCGGATCGCGAGGTGGTCATTCGAGCGGCCGTTGACGAGGTCACTGGCGACGTCCCGGTCATCGTGGCGTGCGGCCAGCCAAACGTGAGACGGACCCATGAGCAGCTTCGCGCGGCCGGCGACTTTGGCGCCGACGGCGTGCTCGTCAATCCGCCGTTCTACTTTGAAATGACGCAGGACGAGCTGGTGGGCTATTTCGACGGCGTCGTGCGCGAGTCCCCCGTTCCCGTGCTGCTCTACAACATCCCGCGCATGACCGGTGTGCCGGCCGATCCGGCAACGCTGCCCCGGCTGCGCGACGTCGGCGTGCAGGGCACCAAGGACAGCTCGGGCTCCGTATCGAATGTAATGAGCTATCTGGCCGCCACCCGCGGTGGTCCCGAATTCCGAGTGATCGTGGGCGGTGACGTGACGTTCCTGCACGCCCTCATTTCCGGCGCGGCGGCCACCACCGGCATGACGCCAAACGTTGCGCCGCAGCTGAACCTGGAAATCTACGAGGCCTGGCGCGTCGGCGACCTCGAGGCTGCGGCGGCCGCACAGAACCGCACCAACGAATTCCTGGAGATCTTTCAGTCCCGGCCGGGGTTCGGCCACGCCGTTGCCAAGGGACTGCTGAGCCGCGTCGGCGTCATGGAGCGGTGGGTGGCGCCGCCGAAGACTTCACTCGACGACGCCCAAATCGCCGCAGCCTTTGAATCGCTCAAGTCCTATTTGCCCGAGTTCGCGCCGACCGCCGTCCCGGCGTAGGGAGACCTCGCCGGTACGTCTCCGTCATTCCGGCGGATGCCGGAATCCAGTCCGGTCGAACCTGAAGCCGCCCTGGGTGCTTGGTGCGGAACCAGATTGAGACTCACTTGTTCAGGACTACACCAAGGTCTCTGTAGGTGGGTCGCTTAGGCTGGCGGTCCCACCGGCGAGCCGTCGTCGCGCCTGCCCCGAATCGGGCCCGGGCGCACCCGCTTGGCGGTCAGCGCGCCGACCGCCGTTGCCGCCTTCGGGGAGGCTCCAGCTTGGCGCACGATCGTGGTGGTGGATTCCAAGACGTGGTGATAGTGCGCGTCGCCCTCGGCCGCGGGCGCCCCGGGCGTGTCGGCCAGCCAGATCTTGGCCAGGCGTTCCGATAGCAGCTCCGCCAGCACGGTGAAGTCTCGTGCCAGCCGCGCCTCGGTGGACTCGGCGGTCGCGGCGGGGGCCGAGTGCCCGCGCCGAACCCGTGAAGCCAGCCAAACCGTGCACGTCCCGACAATCAGTCCGGCGGCGACGCCGCTGACGAGAGCGGCTGCGAGTGAGGCGGTCATGGCGCCAGTCTAAGCGAGCGGAGACCGCGATATGCGCTCATGCTGCCGGTCTCGTAGGGGCGGTTCGCGAAGCGCCCTTCGTGCATTCGTGGGTGGACCCCTCCAGGCGTTGCCCAGTCGATTGCGAAGTGTCCATCTCTGTCAAGACAGTTCTTGACTGGATGCTCGGCTCGGCAGATGCTGAAGACAACCCGTGAGGAGGTTGAATGATGGTTAAGCCGCGCGTGAAGTTCTCTAGCCAGGCCGACCCGGAATTGCTGGCGGCGATGCGTCAGATCGCGCGCAACGACTGCCGCCACTTCCAGGCCGTGTTGGAAGACGCCATGACCCACTACATCGAAAGCCGGGCGAGCCAGCGGGTCCGGCCCGAGGTCATGGCGCACTTCCAGGCGAGCCTTGAAAAGAATCGGCGACTCGGGGAGTTGCTGGGCAAATCGTGACCAGTAACTTTCCGACGGTCGAGGAAGTCGTGGCGATCCATGACATTGCCGTCGACGAATTCGGCGGCTCCTTGGGGCTTCGTGATGCGGGCGCCTTGGAGTCCGCCATCATGCGCCCGCAGCTGGGCTACTACGACGGAGTCCTCGACGAGGCCGCCGCGCTCCTGGAAAGCCTGGCCATGAATCACCCCTTCGTGGACGGCAACAAGCGCACGGCCTTCTTCGCAACCGACACGTTTCTGCGCAAGAACGGCCGTTTCATCGATTGCGACAACGATGAGGCCTACGCCTTCATCATGCAGTTGTTCGCCACGAACTCATTCCGCTTTGCCCAGCTGCGCGAGTGGCTCGAGGAGAAGGTCAGGCCGTTCAGGGAGCCTTGATTGCCGCGCCCGGCCAGCGGGTCTGCCAAGCGTTCCGACCCCGGCACGACGCCTGAGATTGGGTTAGGTCCGGCGGCCTACCATCGGGAGGACTCCTCCGCGTAGACGTGGTCGGGCAGGCGGTAGGTGATGCCGGTCTCGTCAAAATTCGACACGTCGAGCAGGGCCGTCATCTGGTTCTCGTTGCGCAGGCGACCCTTGAACAGCTTGGTCATGACGCGGTTGTATCGACTCTGCATCCGGAACCACCACAGGACGCCCGGCGTGGGATATCGGGGGTATTTGAGGTGGTTGGCGAGTTCGGTGCCGATGAGCGCGCGCGACACCTGGAATATGTACCGGGCAAGCTTCTCCCGGGCGTCCGACTCGGTGATGCCGGCGATGAGCGGCGCTGAGTTGACCAGTGAATGCGCCAGAGCAACGGACTCGTAGTCGGGATCTGGCTCACAAATACCGCCGATTTTGAATAGTTCCAGAGCACTCTGTTCGTCTTGAAATAGAATCGACTCCGGAATGCCCATCAGGTATCCCGAATAGCGCCAGACCTGCATAAAGCTGGCCCGCTCTTCGTCATCGAACTTGGCTCCAAGGCTCTTGAGGTGCTTCAAGAGTCGTGCCGAGAACGCCGTAATGGCATAGCCCACGTGGGCGGCGCTGATGGGGATTCCCCAAGCTTCCGAGCTCCAATCGTCGGAGCCATCCAAGAGCCGTCGGACCATGGCGTGAATGAGCCGAATGCGTACCGAGAGTTTCCAACCGTCGCTATCCCGCTCCATGCCGCCCGGGAAGAAGATTTCGACCATGTGGCGATTGTTCTGTCGCAGTCGCCTGACGCCCTGATCGCGCAGCCTTCCGGTGATGAAGAACGATTTGGCGATGTTGGTGGAGAAGCCTTCGACGAGCGTGCCGCCGACCATTGCCCCCAAGACCAACTGTGAGTTTCGATGAAACATGCGGACTCCAGGGGCAAATCCTTCAAGATCGACCCAATCAGGCACGTTTTCACACGACCGAAAAAACTCCCGCAGCGCGGCCGGCGCCTCACGCAGCGCGCGCTGGTCCCGGCCATCCATTCCGATCTGGATGAACCTGCCCAGCTTGGCTTGCCCCAGGGGAGCAAGCTCGTCCATCATCGCATCGGCTTCCGGGTCGCCGATCAATGTGTGCGCGATGTAGTTGTCGGCTAGCTCTGGCGCTAGTTTTCGAGCCCTTGCATAACCTGCGTGGTAGTCGGAGGGGAATTCCATTTGCGCGTATGCCTCGACCTTAACCCAGGGCCTGCTTGGGGAAAGTCACCCGTCTTCGGCTTCGACTCGCAAGTCTGGAAGCCACCGCAGCCATGACGGCAAATACCAGTTTCCCTTGCCCAGCACCGCCATGCTCGCCGGCACCAATACCGACCGCACCAGCGTCGCGTCGAGCAGCACGGCCACCGCAAGGCCGAATCCGACAAGCTGATTCACCACGGTCTCGCCGGCGGCGAATGCGCCGAATACGGCGACCATGATGAGGGCGGCGCCGGTGATCATGCGGCCCGTGGACTCGAGGCCGTACGCCACGGCCTGCAGGTTGTCCTGGGACTCGTCATAGCGTTCGCGAATTCGGCTGAGCAGGAAGACGTGGTAGTCCATCGAGAGCCCGAAGAGGATGGAAAACAGGAAGAGGGGAATCCAGGCGTCGATCACCTCCGCTTCCTGGAAGCCGAAGAAATCTCGGGCGATCCCCCGCTGAAAGACCAACACCAGCAGACCATATGCGGTGCCGACCGAGAGCAAATTCATAATGATGGCTTTGAGCGGAATCACGATCGACCGGAAGACCAGCATCAGGATGATGAAGCTGGAGCCAAGCACGAACGCGAAGACTACTGGCGTGAACACGTCGACGATGCCGAAGAAGTCGGCGGCCTCGGCGGTTGCGCCCCCTACGTAGACCTCCGCGGGCACCCCTTCGAACGCCCCGGCCACGTGCACGTCGCGGATCGTCGCCATTTTTTCGGTGGCTTCGCGGCTGTTGGGTTTGCCGGGAAATGGCAACGTGAGCAGTGCGAGATCGCCGGCGGCATTGACTTCAGGCTCCGCGGGCGGGACGGGGAAGGCGGGGTCCTCTGCCAGCGACTGTCGGAGGCGCGCGATCGCCGCTTGCACGGCAGGGCTGCCGATGTCTCCGTCGATGACGATCTCGGCGGGGCTGAGAATCCCGGCTGGGCTGACGTCACCGAAGGAAAACTCCTCTTCGAAGACGATGAACGCTTCCCGGGTCTGCGCGCGCTCGGGAAAGGTGTTGACATCGTTGAGCCCGGTCTTGATGCCGAAATAGAACGACGTGAGCACGATCATCGGAATGCCGATGATGAGAATGCTCACCACGGGGAAGCGAGTGACGGCACGGGTGATGGTGATCCAGAAGCCGCGGCCAGTCGTCTCGGTATTCCGCAACGAGAATCGGGACAGGAAGGGAATGGTCAGAAAGTCGACCCGAGGACCAAGGATCGCCAGCAGGGCGGGCAGGAGCGTGAGAGTGGCCGCGAGCGCTGTGACCACCACCAGAATGGCGCCCAGCCCCAGCGACTGGAAGAACGACACCGGCACGATGAACATGCCGATAAGCGCGATCACAACCGTCGTGCCGCTGAACAACACGGTGCGCCCCGCCGTGTCTCCTGCTTTGGCCACGGCCTCGAGTGTGCCGAGCCCCCGACTCAACTCTTCCCTGAAGCGCGACACGATTAGCAGCGAGTAGTCGATGCCCACCGCGAGGCCGATCATCGTGATGATCATAGTGACGAAGAAGATCAACTCAAAGGCCTGCCCGATCACCCCCACGGCGGCAAGCGCCATGGCGATGGCGACAATGGCCATGCCCAGCGGGAGCAGGGTGGCGGCCACGGCGCCGAAGAGCACCAACAGGATGATCAGGGCGATCGGAACGCCGAAGCGTTCGCCTTGCTCAAGGTCGTGCGCGCTCAGCTCGTTGTTCTCAAAGGCCACGCTGGCGTCGCCCCCGATGAGCACACGGAAATCATCCGCCGCGTTGGCTTCCCGGACGACGTGGATGAGCTCCTCGACGTTGGCGGTCGCCTCGTCCGAGTCGCCGGCCAGCGTGTAGTGCATCAGAACGGTCCGTTGGCTGCCGGAAACAAGAATGGAGAGCAGCTGTTCGAGCTGTTCCGGAGGAATGAGGGCGCTGAACGCGACAGCTTGATAGTAGTGGGAAAATGGCTGTCCGCTAATCTGCTGTCCATCTATTCCACCGGAGATTATCTCGCTGCCTAGCGAGACGATATCTTGATGAACCTGATCCACTTTTGCTCGGAATGCGGCATCATCTACTGTCAAAGAATCCGACTGTATAATGACAATTTCGGCCAAGGCTCTGGGGCCGCGCAATCGTTCTTCGAGCAATGCAGCGGCGCGCTCGGATTCGTATCTATCGGCCAGCCGTAAGTCTGTGGTCGTTGCGCTTGCCAAAAGTGTCTGGACCAATATGCCAGCAACAAGGAATAGAGCGCCCCAAATCCCGATAGTTACCCAAGGTCTTCGCGCACTGATGCGAGCGAGAGTTTCAGTCACGTTGGAGACCTCATAAAGCGGATGCTTGCGCCGGATTTGGCGCGGTGCTGCTCGTCGGTCGCGGCCACGTTAGGCGACTCTACCACAGAGCCTCCGAGTTTCCCTATCAGTACAAACTTACCGACGATGTCACGGTCCGCAGCAGATCGGGCGCAAAAGGTCGCAGCCTGGTGATGCATTGGACCACTGCGAATGTTTGGACGTTGGGGCGCTGGAGCGATGCGCAAGGGGCGCTCACGCGCGGAGGTGGGCGCGATAGGACTCGAACCTATGACCTCGCGGATGTGAACCGCGCGCTCTGACCAGCTGAGCTACGCGCCCGTGAGCGAGTCATGGTATCAGCGTGGCCGGTTGGGACAGCAGCAGCATTTCTCGCTCGTCCAGGGCGATCACGGACACCGGATCGCCGGCTTTGATCACGGCGCCTTCGGCTAGCACCGCCAGGCCGTTGCCCTGGGTCATCGAGGTCAGGCGGAACGAATCTTGCTCACCGGCGGGCGCGCACACGAGCTCGTCGCCCTCTCGGCGCACGGTCACCCGCACGTAGGTACGCTTTCCGCTGGAACTGCGCATAGGCTCCAGGGCGCGTGGTTGAACCATGGGATTCACCAGGCGCGAGTGCCCCATCAGCTTGAGCAGCGCGGGACGCACGAACAGCTCGAAGCAGACCATGCTCGACACGGGGTTCCCGGGCAGGCCGATCACGGGCGTGCCGTCGATTTCCCCGAAGGCCAGGGGCTTCCCGGGTCGCATGTTGATCTGCCAGAAGTTCATGCGTCCGGCCGAGGCGATCACGTCTCGCACCAAGTCGTAGTCGCCCATCGACACGCCGCCAATGGTGACCAAGAGGTCGGCGTCGCGGCCATGCCGGATGGCGGCGCGCAGGCCGGCCTCGGTGTCGGGGGCGATCGGGAGGCGCTCGGCAATTGCGCCGTAGCGCCGTGCAAGCGCGGTCAGGCCCCACGCATTGCTATTGCGCACCTGCCCCGGAGCGATCGGATCGCCGACCTCCACGATTTCATCGCCGGTCGGAAGGATTGCGACTCGGGCGCGCGGGTGGACGCGAACCTCGGTGACGTCCACCGAAGCCAGCACGCCGACGTGGGCGGCGTCCAGCAGGCGGCCCTCCGGAGCGACGACATCGCCCTTGGCGACATCGCCCCCGCGCCGTCGAATGTTCTCGCCCGGCTCGGCGGTTTCCAGGACACGAACCTCGCCGTTGGCCTCCCCTGACTCTTGGGCCCAGTGCACGCCGTCCGTGTCCTCGAACGGAAGCACGGCATCGGCGCCCGGCGGAATGGGCGCCCCCGTCATGATCCGCGCCGCGGTTTCCGGCTCGACGTGCACTTCGCCCGCTTGGCCTGCGGCGACCTCACCGACCACGCGCAGCGACACGCCGGCATCCGCCCGCGCACTCGCGACGTCCGCCGCCCGCAGGGCGTATCCGTCAAAGGCCGAGTTGTCGAATCCAGGCACGTCGACCTGGGAGGTCACGTCTTCCGCGGTAACCAGCCCGTGAACCTCGGCGAGACCCAACGAAACCGGGGCCAGCGGCTTCACGGCGGCCAGAATGCGCGTGCGCGCCTCGTCAACGGACAGAAACGTGTCGGTGCCGGGCACTGTCCCAGAGTCTGCGGCTTGCTGCGTCCACCAGTTTAGACCCCGACGCCTCGCCTATGCTTGAGCAAAGGAGCGCACATGCCCGGCAACACAGGATGCGCGCGCGGCCATGCCACATTCGATCACACGGCGGACATCGGGCTCGAGGCGTGGGGGCCGTCATTCGGCGAGGCGCTTGCCGAGGCAGGACTGGGCCTCCAGGCCATCGTGCTTCACGGCGGCACCGTTCGCGCCCGGGATACGCGAACGTTTCGGGTCGCCGCCGAGGATGCGGGCGCACTCGTGGTGGCCTGGCTCAGCGAGCTGCTCTATGCCTTGGATGTTAATGGTTGGCTGTCGGCGAGCTTTGAGGTTTCAGTCGACGAAGGATTCCGGCTCTCCGCCACCGCCCATGGCGAGACGCTTGACGAAGCGCATCATCTACTCGGCGTGGGTGTGAAAGCCGTGAGCTACCACGAGCTGGCCGTGCAGTGTGAATCGGACGCCGTGCGCATCCGGGTGATCGTGGATGTCTAGCCTGAGGTCGCCGTGAGCGCGTCGCGCCGCCGGAAGCGCCCGCGCGGGCGGGGGGCGGGGCCGCCGGCATCGGGCCCCGACGCCTCGCAGCTCGAGCGCCTCGACCAGTTCCGCTGGCAGATTCCGACGAGCTACAAGGCCGGAATGCGAGTGCCGGGCGTCATCTACTCGTCCGAAACCATGCTTCCGACGGTCTTATCCGACAAACCCCTGGAGCAGCTGGCCAACGTCACGTTCCTGCCCGGGATCGTCGGGCACGCCTTGGCCATGCCGGACGTGCATTGGGGCTACGGGTTTCCCGTCGGCGGCGTGGCGGCGACGGATGTGCGCGACGGCGTGATATCGCCGGGAGGCATCGGGTTTGACATCAACTGCGGCGTGCGGCTCATTCGTACGAACCTCACCGAGGGAGAGCTCCGCCCACGTCTCAAGGACGCGCTGGACGCACTGTTCCGCGCCGTGCCTGCCGGCATGGGGACCAAGGGCCGCATCCGCCTGACGCACAAGAACATGGATCGGGTGCTGCGCCGCGGCGCCGCGTGGGCCGTCGACCAAGGGCTCGGCTGGCCCGAGGACCTCGAGGTTGCCGAGGAGGGCGGCGCCCTTGCCGGGGCCGATCCCAAGGCGGTGTCGGCGCGGGCCAAAGAGCGCGGCGCCGGCCAACTCGGCACCCTGGGCTCGGGGAATCACTTCCTGGAGTTGCAGGTCGTCGATGAGGTATTCGATCCATCCGCCGCGTCGGCGCTTGGGATCGAGCAGCCGGGAACCGTCGTCGTCTTCCTGCACACCGGTTCCCGTGGCTGCGGCCACCAGATCTGCCAGGACTACTTGCAGACATTCGCCCAGGCGCCGTCGAGTCGCGCGATCGAGTTGCCCGATCGCCAGCTGGCGTGCGCCCCCTTGCGCTCGCCGGAAGGGCAGGACTACCTGGCGGCCATGGCGTGCGGCGCGAACTTCGCCTGGGCGAATCGACAGGCGATCACGCACTGGACGCGCGAGGCGCTCTCGGGTGTATTTGGCCGCTCGGCGCGATCACTCGGCATGGAGGTGGTGTACGACGTGGCGCACAACATCGCGAAAATCGAAGAGCACGTCGTTGACGGTGAGGTGCGCCGCGTCTGCGTGCACCGCAAGGGCGCCACGCGCGCTTTCCCACCCGGACACCCTGAGCTTCCGAGCAAATACCGGGACGTCGGGCAACCGGTGTTCATCCCTGGCGACATGGGGCGGGCGTCCTATGTGGCCGTCGGCACGGCGGGCGCGATGGAGCAGTCCTTCGGCTCCACCTGTCACGGCGCCGGCCGCGTCCTCAGCCGCTCCGCGGCGCGCCGGCGGCTACGAGGGGTGAACATGGTCGAGCGGCTTGCCGCCTTGGGCGTCGGCGTTCGCGCGCGCAATCCTCGGCTGCTCAGCGAAGAAGCTCCCGACGCCTACAAGAACGTGACCGATGTGACCGCCATCACCCACGGCGCGGGAATCTCCCGCAATGTGGCCCGGCTGCGGCCCGTGGGCGTGATCAAAGGCTAGCGTCGAGGGCGCTGCCAGTGCGCCCGAATCGGCCGGTCGCGACCTGATGGCATCGTCACATATTGGCGGGTGGGCAAGGTCGAATCGCCACCGGCCTCTGCTATAGTCGAATGCAGCGGACGAGGGCGAAGGTGCTTTCAGATGATCAAACGCATCGGTATTCTCACGGCGATCATTGGGGTGGTCGCAGTGGCATTCCGGGCTGTTCGGAAGATGATGGGCGGAGGGGAAGCCGAAGAGGCCGCTTAGGCCGAGACCTCGCTGGCCCACAGCGATCCTGGCGCCCTTCACGGGCGCCACGTTCGTGTGAGCGCCCACCGCACCGCATTCCTCGGTAGCTCAATGGTAGAGCGTGCGGCTGTTAACCGCAGGGTTGCAGGTTCGAGTCCTGCCCGAGGAGCCGATTGCCCGAGCCTGCTTCCTGGTGCCCCACTCGGCTGAATCGCCAGGCGCAATCGACAGTCCTTGGGCGATCCCATGCTTGCGACCTGCTGCTAGTCGAGCGCCCTGAAGTTCACGCCGAGCGCAGCAAGGTGCTCGATGTTGGTGTTCAGCCGCCGGTGAAACCCACCAAGGCTCCGACGGGCTCTAGGCGACCAGGCGACTTCCGACAAGGCCAATGCCCTCGGAAACGTCATGTATTCCACGTGTTCGGGTGTACTGATGAACTCCGTCCAGACGTTGCCCTGAGCGCCGAGGATGTGCCGGGCCTCCCGCTCCGTCAGCTCATCCGGAATTGGTTCGAACCCATACACGGCGTCCAGCGGGATTGGGTGGCCGAAGCGGCCGGCCAGCGGCTCGACGGCGGGATCGCCTTGGTAGTAGTCGAAGTAAACGTAGTCCCTGGGCGTCATGATGACGTCGTGCCCCTGCCGCGCCGCTTCAACGCCGCCGCTCATGCCGCGCCATGACATGACGGTGGCGTTCGGCGCGAGCCCGCCCTCCAGGATTTCATCCCAGCCGATGAGGCGGCGACCGCTGGCATTGAGGAAGGTTTCGATGCGCCTGATGAACCAGCTCTGTAGCTCGTCCTCATCGGCCAGTCCCTCACGCTGGATGACCTCCTGCGCGAGGCGGCTCGCCTGCCACTGATCCTTGGGTACTTCGTCGGCGCCGATGTGAATGTACTCGCTGGGAAACAGCTGCATGACCTCAGTGAGCACGTCTTCCAGGAAGCCAAACGTGGCATCTGAGGGCGAGTAGATGTCTTTCTTGATTCCCCAACTCACCGGCACTTCGAAGGGCCCGGGATGGCACCCGTATTCGGGATAGGCGGCCAATGCGGCCGTGGAATGGCCCGGCATTTCGATCTCGGGAATGACCGTCACAAATCGCTCGGCGGCGTAGTCCAGTACCTCCCGAATCTCATCCTGCGTGTAGAAACCTCCGTGCGGAATGCCGTCACCGCCGTAGGTCTTGAGGTTGTTTCCGATCATCGTCTCGCTTCGCCAAGCACCCACTTCCGTCAAGCGTGGATAGGCGTCGATCTCGATGCGCCAGCCGTGGTCATCCGTCAGATGCCAATGGAAGCGGTTGAACTTGTAGCGTGACATCAGATCGATGAAGCGCTTCACAAACCTGACCTCGAAGAAGTGCCGGCTCACGTCCAGCATCAACCCGCGGTAGCGAAAGCGCGGGTAGTCCAGGACTTCGACGGCGGGAAGGCTCCAATCGACGTCTGGGCGGATGCATTCGTTCTCCACCTCGGGCGGAAGCAATTGCCGGATCGATTGGAACGCGTAGAACAGCGCCGCGGCGTCGGCGGCCTGAATCCGAACGCCGTCGGGGCTCACCGCGAGACGGTAGCCTTCCGGAGGCAGCGACGCGTCCGATGCAATCACAACGTCCGCCGGCCCATGCGATACCACCGGCAGCCCCAGGCCCGTCGTGGCGCGAAGCCGTTGCACTTCTCGCGTGGCAACCGGCTCGAAGCTCGCGTCCGCCAGGTGGATGGTTGTGGAGGGCCCGAGCCGAAATCGTCCCGCGAGAGATCTGATTTCGGCCGGGGCCGGAATGATGGCGATTGCGTCGGGATCGTGCATGACCATCGAGTTTAACCGGCTAGCGGTGCACTCCCCGCAATTCCCACGCGCGGTCGTCTCATCCGGCGGGCGCCCCCGTCGTGAGGACGGGAGGTGTCGCTTGACGGAACCGTCTGTGCCGCTGAATCTGGAGCCTCACGATATCGGTGCTATCGGCCGCGGGCTCGCCTCGTACAGGGGAAGGCAAGGGATCCGGTGAATGCAGAAATGACAGCAAGACCGACGACGCGGCTCGAATCTCGATCCAGACTGGGGGCTCACCGATGATCATCGCCGAACGTCACCCAACGCCTGGGCAGATCAGCATCCTGCCGGATGGCCGCTGCATGAGCGCGTCCACGCGGGGCAAGGTACTGCATTCCTCGCTCGAGTCCGGCGCCTTTGACGACCCATGGGTTCCCGAATTCCTCACCGTCAAGTATGGGCGGGGGCGGCCGATTGAGTGGGAGAGTCGCCAGGTCATCATGGAGCTTCCCATGGGCCTGGGTTGCTGGGAGGGGTGCATTAACTTCGTTGACCGCGAGGGCGCAATCCACCTATTTGGCATGCGGTTCCTGAAGTGGCCCGAAGATCGCGAGGACCCCAAGCTCCACGAGCAGCGCACCGACGTGTACCACGTCGTGTCCCGCGACGGCGGCGCCACGTGGGAGGGACCGGTTCGACTCGACTACGGCGAGGAATTCACCGCGGCGATCATGAACGTCGTCCACTTGACGAACGGTCGAATCGTGCTGCCGCTGGAGTACTTCGACGTCGAACGCGCCGTCGGCAAGTACGTCTCCAAATCGTGTTACTCCGACGACGGCGGACGCACCTGGCGGCATGACTCCACCCACCTGCCGGTCGAGTCCGGCGGCCAGCACAGCCACTCAGGTGCCGTCGAGCCGGTGGTGGCCGAGCTCGACGGCGGCCGCGTGTGGATGCTGATTCGCACGCAACTCGGGTGCTTCTACGAGTCCTTCTCCGACGACGGACGGATCTGGTCGCCGCCCGAGCCCTCGCGCTTCAAGGGGTCCAGCTCGCCCGGCGAGGCCCTGCGACTGCGTGACGGGCGGCTGCTGTTCGTGTGGACGAACGGGATTGGGCCGCCCTTTGCCTCCGACATGCTGGCCGAGTGGACCGAATATCCCACCGAATCCTGGTGCCGCCAGGTATTCAACGTCGCGGTCTCGCACGACAACGGCGCGACGTGGCGCGGCTATCGCGAGATCGTTCGGACGATTGGGCACGAGCCGGACGGCGCACGAGTTGGGTACCCGCGGTTTGCCGAGCTGCCCGAGGGTGATGTCCTGGTGCAGTTCGGCCATCATTCGGGCGGTGAGCGGGCAGACTGCCAGTACGTTTACGTCGACCCCGATCGTCTGGATGAGACCAGCGATCGCGAGGACTTCGACAACGGGCTGGCGGGCTGGTCGTTCACCCGTGCGACAGCCGTGCAAACGGTGACGCTCGATGAAGAGCACGCGCTGCGGCTGCAGTGCGACGGCGAGGGCCTGCTCGGGGCCGAGCGCAACTTCCCCTTCGCCGTGCGCGGCAGATTGAGCTTCGAGTTGCGGCGCGACGCGTCCTCGGCGGGCGTGGACCTGGTGCTCGACGAGACCTATTGGGACCCCAGGGATCGCCGAACGAACGGGGCCATTGACATCGGCCTGGACGCCGACCTCGTGCCCTCCGATTTGTGGGTGCCCGTGACGGTTTCCTGGAATGTCGCCGAGGAGACGGCTGAACTGTCTGTTGGCGACCGGCAGCGCCGGATTCCGATTGAACACGCGCCCTTGGGAATCTGCTATCTCACGTTCTACGGTCGGACGCCCGACGCGGAGAGCGGCGCTACCCTGGTTCGCCGGCTCGAGGCGGTGGTCGAGGACTAGCCCGGAAATTCTGCGGCGACAGCCGAGCCAGCCGGCACGACGCGAAGCGGCGGGGGTGATTCACCCCCGCCGCTTGCGTTGGTGAGCGACCCGTCTACCGGGGCGCTCGCCAGGGCCTACCCGACGTAGTCCCTACCGGACCAGCGCGGGTCGAGCCACACGCGGTGGGTGGGTCTGCGCGCCGGAATCGCGTAGTTGTTCATCCACCACGGTCCGCTCACGCGTCGGTGGTAGAGGAAGAGCAGCGAGTGCTTCCACAACTGTCCGGCGATCATGGTCCCGCGACCATGCAGGTAGCGGGAGATCTCGATCCACGCCTCCTTCAGCGCCGCCTTGTTCGGAGCGTCGAACGCCACCTGATAGAGCGCGTCGATCTCCGGGAAGCAGTCGTGGTGGTAGTTGTAGCCGTTCGGCCAGATGTTGTCGCACCCCATCCGCCGAAACGCATCGCCCACGTCCTGCGAGCCGCCCAGGTTGGCCACGACCATCTCGTTGGCCCCGGTCTCCCACAGGTGCTCGACCACCACGGCGCGGTCGACCCTTTCGAACTCGACCTTCAGGCCCATGTCGAGCCAGTTCGCCATCAGCGCGAGGTCTTGCGGGCGCGGCGCGAACCACCCCAGCCATGTCAGCGTGTCGTCCGTGTTCCAGCCAGACTCCTCGAGCAGGGCCTTGGCCCCCTCCGGGTCGTATGGCAACGCCCGATAGGCGTCCATCGGCACGTCCTGCATGAACCGGATGTGGCTGAAGTGGTAGTCGTCCACGAACAGCGTGCCGGCCATGATGTTGTTGGCGATCGACACGCGATCGGCCCCGATCACCATCGCCTCGGTCATCAGCGAGACGTTCACGTCCGGCCACTTCTCCGCAAAGATTCTGTGGTTGAGGAAAATCAAGCTCGCGAACGGCGATCGCATGGGCTGCGCCTGCATGTGCGGCATGCCGGCCAGGCGCGCATAGGCCTCGACGCTGCTGGTGCGCAGGAAGTCGAGCTCGCCCGCCTCCGTCGCGGCGTCGAGCGCCGACGGGTCGCCATAGCGCACGATGTAGCGGTCCACCCACGGCGCACCGTAGGGATAGTCGTCGTTGCGGCTCAGCTCGGCGAACTGCTGGTCGACGTAGCGCTCGAACTTGAACGGCCCATTGCCGACCGGTTGCAGCGCCATCGTGTCGAACGCCGTGGCCGGTTCCAGCGCCTCATAGATGTGCTTGGGCATGGGCTGCATGGGGTTCGGGCTCGCCCAGAAGGGCTCCTGCACGCCGTCGGTGGTGAGCTGGATCGTCATGTTGTCGATCTTCTTCACCCCGCCGGTGTCTTCGATGTTGTCGGTCGGGTTCTCAGCCCACGCCTTGAACCCCTTCAGCTGTTCGAGCTGCCGGGAGCCATATCCCACGCCCCAGTCGGGGTGCGTGACGATGTGGAACGTGTACATGAAGTCGTCCGCCGTCACCGGCTTGCCGTCATGGAAGGTGAAGCGCTCGTCGAGGTGGAAGATGTAGGACTCTTCCGGCGCCACCTCTTCGAAGGACTTGGCCACGCCATCGCCGAAGCGAGTCTCGAGGCTCGCGAACGGCCCGTCGCCCCAGCTGGCGCCGTGGATCAGTGAGGTGCCGACCTCGACGTTGACGATGGCCTGGTCGCTGGAGATCTGCGTGTAGCTGTTGAAGCTGGCGCCGGCGATCCCGCCGCCCCAGCTGACTCTCAGGTCCCCGCCGTATACCGGCTGACCGGCCTGCACGGACGTTGGACGCTCGACGATCTTCTCTTTCTCAATGACCTTCTCGACCTCGACCGTCACGACCTTCTCGACTTCGACGACCTTCTCGACCTCAACCGTGACGACCTTCTCGACCTCGACCACCTTCTCGATCGTGACTGGAACTTCCTTGATGACCTGCTGAACGATCGCCTGCGTTACGACCTTCTCGACCGGGACTTCCTTGACGACCTCCTTGGTCACCACGGACTCGACCGGGACCTCCTTGACCACTTCCTTGGTCACGATGGTCTCGACCGGGACCTCTTTGATCACTTCCTGGGTGACGATGCGCTCGACGACCTGCGCCTCGCCACATGCCGCGAGCACGGCCGCACCCGCTGCTCCAAATAGACCCGCACTCGCTCCCCGAATGAGGTTTCGGCGGGTCATCATTTTCTTTCCGACTTCAAGCATCTGTAGTCCCTCCCCTGGTTAGGTGCTGTGAAAAAGTCAGTGTCCGACCACGGTCCCAACGGTTATCCGCGTTTGAGTTTGGACCTCCTCCCTTCAGTCAATCGGCGGTTGACCGCGGAACTGTGTGCGTTGGAGGAGTGGTGTACGGGCAAGGCATGACACGTAGGCTTGCCCGGCTTGACCGAAATGGTCACGGTTCGGTCGGATGGCGTGCGGCTTCGCCTGCTCGTCGGATTACGCACATCCAGCATGCACTGGCCCAACGTATGCCCGCACTTTCAGGCACCGTAGTTTAGAAAGCCGAATCTCGTCAACAACGCCGAAGAGCCGGCGGTCATTCGACCGCCGGCTCCTCGATCTGGGCTCATGCCGCCGCGCGGTGCGGCGGCATCGCGGTAGGCGCTACCGTTCTTCCCAGTAGTCGTCCAGCCACACCCGCTCGATCGGCGAGTGCACCGGCATGGCGTAGAACTGCATGTAGAACGCGCCCTGCAGACGCCTGTGATACAGGTTCCGCAGCGAGCCTCGCCATAGCAGCCCGGCCACCATGTTGCCCTTGGAGTGGAGTCGCGTCGCGAATTCGATCCATCGCTCGCGCAGCGCCTCGTTGTTCTCCGCCGCGAACATGTCGGCGTACGCCTCGTCGATCCACGGGCGGTTGATGTTCGAGTGGTTCCAGCCACCGAGCTCGTACACCCGGTCGCTGCACACGCGCAGGCACGCGTCTACCACGGCTTGGTCGCCGCCCATGTTGGCGAGGACCAGGTCGTGCACCCGCTCCTGGTACAGCTTCTCGATCACCGCCGAGCCGTCGACCAGGAAGAACTCAACCTTGATGCCCACCTGCTCCCAGTAGTTCTTGAGTGCCAGGTCCGTCGGCGTCGGCGGCCCCCACTTGATCCACTGAATCTCCTTCTCGGAGTCCCACTGGGCCTCTTCGACCAGAGCGCGCGCCGCGTCCGGGTCGTAGGGCATGGCGCGGAACGTGCCTTCCGGCGGGTCCTGCATCAGCGCCACGTGCTCGAAGATGTAGTCCGAGATGAACAGCGTGCCCGCGTGGAGCTCGTTGTTGATCGTGTCCCGGTCCACCGCCCGCACCATGGCCTCGATCATCAGCGACTGCTGCTCGAGGGTCATGTCCGAGAAGATCTCGGCGCTCTGGTTGAGGAACACGTGCCCGCCGAACGGCGAGCGCTGCGGAAACGGCCGCAGGTGCCCCAGGCTCGCAAGGCGCTGGAAGGCCTCGATGTTGCTCGCCCGGTGGAAGTCCTGCTCGCCGGCCTCCATGGCCGCGTCCAGCGCGTTCCGCTCGCCGTAGCGGACCACGTAGTCGTTGACGTACGGCGTGCCGTAGGCGAAGTCCTTGTGCGCCGTCATGTCGGCGAACTGCTGAGTAACGTAGCGCTCCCAGATCATCGGGCCGTTGCCCAGCGGATTCAGTGCCCGCGTCTCGATCGCCGTCGCCGGGTCGAGACCCGCGTAGTGGTGCCGGGCCATCGGCGGCAGGTGCCAGTCGCGGCTCGCCCACCAAGCCGAATCGGGCCGGTCGATCGCGATCTGCACGGTCATCTCGTCGATCTTCGTCAGACCGGGAACGTCCTCCACGTTGTCCGTGGGGTTCTCGCCCCAGGCCTCGGCGCCCTCGATTCGGCCCCAGGCCTTCTTGTGCTGGCCCGAGCCGTAGTTCTTGTCCAGCCCCATCTTGGCGCCGAACAGCACGTCGTCGGCCGTCAACGGCACCTGGTCGTGCCACGTGACGTCGGGGTTGATGTGGAAGTTGTAGACGCGGGCGCGCTCGACCTCGTCCCAACTGTTGGCCACGCCCTTGTCCCACTCACCCGTCATGGCCGGCGTGTCACCCGGGCCCCAGGTGTCGCCATACCACAGGGGCAGGAACACATAGTCGGTGATGTAGGCCTGCGAGCTGCTGACCTGCTTGAGCGGGTTGAAGATGTCCTGGTGGTTCGGGCCGCTGCCGCTGTGATTCAGCGTGCCGCCGCTGATCGGACCCTCAGGAATCATCATCTCGGCCGTGACTTCCTTGATGACCTCGACTTCCTTCGTCACGATCTTCTCGACCTCGACGGCGACTTCCTTGATGACCTCAACTTCCTTGACGACCTCGGTGGTCACCAGCTTCTCGACCGGAACTTCCTTGACGACTTCCTTGGTCACGACCGTCTCGACCGGAACTTCCTTGACCACTTCCTTGGTCACGACCGTCTCGACCGGGACTTCCTTGATGACTTCCTTGGTCACGACCTGCGTTTCACCGCACGCCGCCAACACGGCTGCCCCGGCTGCGCCAAACATCCCGGCAGCTGCGCCCTTGAGGACGCGCCGTCGCGAGACGCCCGCGCGAATGTGATGGCTCATACGTGTGCCCTCCCCGATTGGCCGGCCTGGCGACGGGACAAAAAACCCACCCCAGCGTATCCGGCGCCTGTCGGTGGACTATACCGCTGCGGATTCTCTCTGGTCCAGAGCGTCAAGCCAGCCGCGCCTTTCGCATCCGCCCCGCGTCCGCGGCTCGATTTAGGGGCTGGAGCAGTCCGCGGTCACCGCCGTTTGGCCGCTCCAGACCAACGCAACTTGCTTCGCGGCGCACGCCACGGATGCCGGCGCGCTGTCGCGCGAGCTCAGCTCAAACGTCCACCGGCCCGTGTAGCCGATCTGGCGAAGCGTGGACACCAGTTCGTCCCAGTCGATGTGGCCGGCGCCCGGCACCCAATGCCGGTCGTCAAGGCCATCGGTGTCCTGCAGGTGTGTCGCAATCAACCGCTCGCCCGCGGCGCGCGCCTCTGACGCCGGATTGAGCCCGTTGACCACCGCGTGACCGGTGTCAAGGCAAATGCCGACCGTCGCCGGATACGGCTCGATCAACGCTCGCAACTGCTCCATCCGGCAGAGCGGGCGCGGGGTGCCGCGCTCCATGAGGTTTTCGCAGGCGATCCGCAGACCCAGGCGATCGGCGATTGGATAGAGCTCGTCGAGCGACCGGCGGGCCGCATCGTTGGCCGCTTCGACGTTGATCGCGTTGGCCGCCTCGTCGTTGTACGCGCTGCCCGTCGGGTGAACCACCACCACCTCACCGCCGAGGTCGGCATAGGGGGCGAGCCATGCGGCGACTTCGTACACCGAGAGGCGCCGCTCGAGTTCATCCACCGCCGCAAGGTTGACCGTCGGGGTAAGCGGCGCGTGCATCGTGGTCGGCTGAACCTTGGCCGCCTCCAATGCCGACCGAGCGTTTCTCCGCATGTCATCGGAAATCAGGGGGCACAGCGGCGGCCAGAACTCGATCGCCTCGAAGCCTGCCGCGGTCACTTCCGCGAGCGCTTGGGTGAGCGTGGTAGTCGGCACTTCGCCCCACATGCTCGTCGCAAGGGAAAACCGGGGAAGTCGTTGGCGTTCGTGCATGAGTCGCATTCCTGAAAACTCCATAGCCGTTATAGCAGCGCCCGTGGCCAGGGCGGGAATTGAACGGGACGAATCTTGTCGAAGGATCAACAACGTTGAGGCTGCGCTTGGCTCGTTGACACCTGGCGTTTGTTGCGGTCCGCTCCGCCCGCGAGCCGACCGGCCTTGGTTTCGACCGAGCCTGGCGACCGCTGGATTCCCAAGATGCCCCGATGCCAACGCGACCAAACCGTAACTGACGGCACTTCGATTCGCAGGGTGCGGTGCGCCAGCACCGATCACGCGCCGCGCGTATCATTCCAGCGCGGTGGTGCGTTGAGGGAAGGCCAACGAATGCTCCGCCAGACCCGGCAGGCAACTGTCATGCCACTGGCGTGCCGCGCCTCTGGCCTACGCCATGGATCGCGCGCCGCCCGGGCCAGGCCCGTCACCGCATCTCTGGGCACGGCGTCCAGCGCAAGTGACCGTCGCGTGGCGAGACCTTGGATGTGGTCGGCAGCGGCCTATCAGGCCTCTGCGTCGGCTAAGGAAAGAGTCGATTGCAGCTGTCGCTGAGAAACGTCGGGATCCTCACGGCGGGCGGCGACAGCCCGGGACTGAACGTGGCCATTCGCGGTGTCGGCAAGACCGCGATTCAACAGTTCGGCATGCGCGTTGTCGGTTTTCGCGATGGATTCCGCGGGCTCATGGAAAACCGGTTCATCGAGCTCAACAACGACAACCTCTCCGGAATCTTGACGCTTGGCGGAACGATGCTCGGGGCAAGCCGCGACAAGCCGCATCGCATGCCCGTAGCCGGGCGCAAGGCGAATATGACCGACATCATGGTCGAGAATTTCGAGAAACATCGCTTGGACGCGCTCGTCTGCCTGGGTGGCGGGGGCACGCAAGCCAGCGCCTACCGGTTGCTTCGCAAGGGTCTGCGGATCGTCACCCTGCCGAAGACCATCGACAATGACGTTGCCGGAACGGATGTGAGCATCGGGTTCAACACGGCGCTGACGATTGCCACCGAGGCCATTGACCGCCTGCACAGCACGGCGCATAGCCATCATCGAATCATCGTCGTGGAGACGATGGGTCACAACACCGGCTGGCTCGCCCTTGGCGCGGGCCTCGCCGCCGGCGCGGACGTGATCCTCATCCCCGAGATTCCCTACGACATCGAGAAGATCGCGGAAGCGATCCGCCGCCGCAGCCTGGGCGGTCGCGGATTCAGCATCGTCGCGGTTTCGGAAGGGGCGCGGCCGCTTGGAAGCTCTTCGGGCAAGGAACGCGGCAACGGCAACGCTGCCGGCGGACGACGCAATGGGCACGGCGACTCACTTGGCGCGCACTCGCAGCAGGTTGCCCGCCAGCTCGAAGAGTTGACCGGGCTGGAATCGCGATTGACGATCTTGGGTCACGTGCAGCGCGGCGGAACGCCATCGCCCTTCGACCGGGTATTGGCCACTCACCTCGGCACCGCCTGCGCGCGATATGTGGCCGATGGCGTCACCGGCAGCATGATCGGCGTGCACGGCGAAGAGGTGGCGCCGGTCGACCTCGCCGACGTTGCCGGCGAACGCAAAACCGTGCCGCTGGATCATCACTGGGTTTCCGCCGCGCGCGACACCGGGGTCGAGCTGGGGGACTAGAAGTCGCTGCCGCGCCGCAGCGCGATCTCAGGCGATGTCCGCGATCACTTCCTCGATGCGCCCGCGGATGGACTCGAAGGTCTGCGTAATTGGTCCGCGCGCGTCCACCACGTCGAAGCTATGGATACCGGCCAGCTCGCGAAGTTGCCGGATCATGTCCGTCTGGTAGGCGATATAGGTCGAATGCGGATCGGTTCCCTTCAGAAAGTCTTGCCCCGATTCCCAGTAGTCGATGTTTCCGGCGTGCAGGGCGCGCGGCAGGAGCTGATCCACATCGACATCGAGATAAATCACTTTGTCAGGGATCGGGGCGAACGAATAGAGCCCGTCCATCCACTCACGCGGCATGCCTCGCACACCCGCCCGCGCGATGAGCGAGTAGAAGTAGCGGTCGGCGAGCACCACCATTCCGGCGCGGGCCGACGGCAGGATCACCCGCTCCAGGCGGTCGCAGAAGTCGGTGGCGTAAAACAGGTTGAGCGTCACGGCGTCCAACCGGTGCCCCGTCTTGGCCCGGTCAATGCCGCGCCCGGCCAGGTCGGAGCGGGTGAGTCCGGTATCCACGGCTGGAACTCCCATGTCCTCCAGCCACTCCTTGATCAGCCGGATATGGGTCGAACGTCCGGCGCCGTCGGGGCCTTCGAAAACGATGATGCGACCCAGCACCTCGCGGTCGTGCCATCCGGTAGGCGGCTCCCCATAGAAGCGCAACACGCGCGCCTGCCGGTTTCTCATCGTCGGGCGCCGAGCGTGTCCAGGTAACGCCCCGTGAGTCCCGATGTCGTGAGGGCGTCCGCCAGGCCGCCGTCTTGAATCTTGAGCGCCCCGCCGACGTGGGGCTCAACAAGCTCGCGGACTTTGTGCTGCTGCTCGGTGGGCGGGGCGGTCGCATCGATGGAGATCAGCCCAAACTCATCAAGCATCCGCTCGTATTCGGTTTGGATCATGCCTTGAAACGCCTGGAACGACCGGTTGAGATCGCTGCTCAGGCCGAGGTCCATGCCGGCTTCGTAGTACTTCAGCCGCGCACGACCGTCCTCGATTCGTCGAATTGCCTCCGGCAATGGAACGTCGAAGTAGAACGCCATGGTCGGCTTCGGGGCGAAGGCGTAGAGGTGGCGCAGCCAAACGGGGTTGACACCGCGGGCGGCGTCACGCGCGAACGCCGTATAGATATAGCGGTCGGCAAGCACCGTGGCCCCGGCCTGGAGCGCCGGGATGATCTGCTCGTGGACCCGGTTTGCCAGGTCCGCGCAGTGGATGAGACTGAACGTCATGGGGGAAAACAAGCGACGCCGTTTTCCTCGGCGCGTGGTACCGCGGACGATCGGCGACGAATTCCACTCGCTGGACACCACCAGCACGCCGCGGCTGGTCAGCCACTTGTGGAGCAGGTCGAGCTGCGTGCTCTTGCCGGAGCCGTCGATCCCTTCCACAACGAACAAGCGCCCCGGAAACGGTCCGGGCTGCATGCCGTCGTCGTCCGACATCACCGGCGCGCGGCGGCTCGACGGCGCGGGTGAGCCACCGTCCGACGGGCCGTCGGCTCCTTCGGCGCTGGCTGCACGCCCCGTGCCTCGGCGACTTCGCGCCACCCATGCCCGCAAGAGGCCAGCGAGTCCGGCGAGTCTCACGGCGTGGTCCTCGAAGGGCGGCGTGGGGCTTATATGATAGTCGGCCCGCGCTGACAGATCGGGGTGCAGAGAGGCTTCGTGCGGTTCATGCTTGAGCTGTGCCGGTGACTCCCAACCGCGTGACGCGCGAGCGTGAGCACAAGCTCGGCATCGACCCGCTCGTCGACCTGAACCTTGACCAAGCGCTGGCCGTATACGTGACGCGCCCGCACGAACCTCGGCAGCTGGTCACGACCTACCACGACACCGCCGATCTGCGACTCCTCCGCTGGGGCTGCACGTTGCGATATCGCGTCGGCGAGGGGTGGCTGGTCAAGCTCCCGGTGCTCGACGACGGCACCGCCCTCGCGCGTGACGAGGTTCGGGTGGACGGCGCGGCCGACGCCCCGCCGCCCCACGCGCTTACGATCGTGCGGCCATTCACTCGCGCGCGTCCGATCATCCCGCTGGTTCGCCTGGAAACGACGCGCCGGTCCACCGATGTGGCCGACCCGCAGGGGCGTCAACTTGCCGAGATCTCCGAGGACGCCGTGACGGCCTATGCCGGCGGCGCGCTGGCCAAGCAGTTTCGGGAAGTTGAAGTTGAGCTGCGTCCAGACGTTTCCGAAGCAGTCGTTCGGGACGTCGTGACACGGCTACAGACGGCCGGCGCCACCGTTCCGATTCGCGTGCCCAAGCTGCGGCGGGCGATCGAGGCCGACGCCGCCGCTTCGCCGGAAGTGACTGTTTCCCGGCTGGGCGTCCACGCCACGGCGGCCGATGTGATTCGGGCCGCGTTCGCCGAGGTCACGAGGCGACTGGTGCTCGCGCTGCCGGGGGTGGTGCTCGACGAAGACCCCGAAGCCGTGCACCAGGCCCGCGTCGCCACCCGTCGCCTGCGCTCCAACATGCGCACGTTTGGACCGCTCTTGGACGAGGCGTGGCGGCGCGCGCTGGGCGACGAGTTGCGCTGGCTGGCCGGGCTCATGCAGCCGATTCGCGACGCCGACGTGATGCTCGAGACGCTCGAGGCGGCGGCTCGCACGCTGGACCCGTCGCGCACGACTCCCGAGCCGGTGCTCGCGCGACTGCTCGTCGAGCGGCAGGGGGCGCGGGAAGAGCTCCTCGCCATGCTCCAAAGCGAGCGTACCGACCAGTTGCTCGATCGCGTGATCGCCGCGTCAGCCTCTCCCCAGGTACGTGACGATGTGCGAGATATGGCGCCGCGCGAACTTCGGTCCCTCGCGCGACGGGCTGAGGAACGCCTGGGCCGCGCGGCGTCAAAGGTTGACGCCGCCACCAGCCCCGACGAGCTGCATCGCATGCGCATCGCGGCCAAGCGCGCGCGCTATGCCGCCGAGGCGGTGGAACGCTTTGGGGGCAAACCGGTGAAGCGCCTGGCGCGCCGTCTCGCCGCGCTCCAGGATGTCCTGGGTGACTACAACGACGCGGTGGTCGCGGCTGAGTGGCTGCGAGCCCGACCCATGGCCGACCCCGCGGCTGCGTTCGAGGCTGGGGAACTGGCGGGCACGCTCGACGCCATGACCCGCGTCCACGCCGGCGGCGTGCCAAGAGCGCTGCGACGAGCGGGTCTGATCTAAGCGCAGCGAAGCTCGGTCGGACGCGGCGAGGGTCGGTGGCCGAGCGCGGTCAGCGCGCGTGTGGCTGCGTTCGCCGCTCCAGCTCTATCGATGGCTCACGGGCGCCGGCGACTCTGAAAGGCCCCGGTGATCAGGACGACCGGAGTCAACGCAACCAGTGTGAGACCCACCCATAGGTCGGCCAATAGCACCGGCCAGCTCCAGCCGCTTGCGAAGAGCTTCCAGACGGACTCCAGTTTGCTCCGTGTTGGCTCGGGCGCGCCGTAGGCTGCGAACTCAAGATCTTGGTCCGGAAACGCCGGTGCTCCGTTGATCCAGAGGGCCCCATCGTCGTATCGATTCACTCTCGTTGCTACAACCCGGAGTTCGGCGTCCGGCTCGACGTCGGCGACGAGCTCTAGTGCCAGCCGCTGGCCCTCGGGCTCGACAATCGCAGGAACAAGATCGACGCCGATCCGTCTCGAGTCCTGCCCCGTGGGCACCGTCAACTGGTACTCGGCCAGCGGCTGGTCGGGGCTATCCAGCCTGGAGACGCGCAGCGACGCGATCCCGGAGTCACGGTCCGGGTCGCGGTGGGCGAGTCTGAAGTCGAGCCTGCCGAGCGGATACGAGGGCATATGCACTTCTTGGACGACGGATTCCTTGGCGCCCAAGCGCAGTCCAAAAGCGTCTGTGTGACTTGGCGCTCGCGCATCGATGAGCAAGGCGCGAAAAACGAATGCGATCGCCAGGACTCCGAGCACGGCGACCACGGTTGCTGACCCAATGAGCGACACACGCCAGCGGCGGCTGGCTCGCCCGGATTGCATTCGAGATCCGTTGTGGCCGCGCAACGCCGTGGCCGCGCTCAGACCAATGAGCAGGGCGCCGCTGAACTCCAGAGTCTCTTCGACAACGATCACCAGTTCGGAAGCGCGGCCCGAGGCGAAGGCCCAGTAGCCCGCCTCTTGGGCGATGGCCACCAGCCAGGCAATCAGGCCAAGGATGAACGGCCCGCGAACCGCCTGAGCACGCAGCTCCCGGCATGCAAAGAGCCCCATCGCGACCAGAAATCCCAAGATCAGCGGGCTGAGTATGAAAACCCAGAGCTGTGTGCCCGCCGAGCCCAGAAACTCCCCGCCGAAGATGGTTCGTCCGATGGGATCCAGGTCCGTCGCGTGGAAATCGGACACCTCTTCCCACGCCAGATACGCGGCCGTGAGCCCCAGTAAGCTCCAGCCGCTGACGGCGAGCCGTCCAGCCGCCTTGCGGCGGCAGACGATGGCATTCGCGAGGGCCAATAGGGCGGCCATCACTAGTGCCACGGCGGAAACCAGGTTGGCCAGGCTCCCGTCCTGCTCGGGATTCAGCTGAGGCGGCAGGGCGTCCGGCGACAACAAAGCCGGGAACGCGAAGCTGAAGAGTTGGGGACCAACGTGTCCGCCCCACCAGAAGACCACCGCGCCCACGAGCAGCAGCCGTCCGGTCCATTCCGTCATCCGCGGGGCCGGGGAGTGGTTGGCACGTCGCATCAGGGCTCTCGACGATCTTCATCTACAGGGCATGGAGCTAACCGCCGGCACCAAAGGTAGTACGGCCGGACCTCTGCGATAGTCCTCCGCACTGCTGCACGACCGTCCCGCCGCTCAATTCGCAGGCGGCATGCCCCGCCGCGCGCAGCAGCCCACCGGCGCTCGGCGACGCGTTGCCGACACCTAGTGGCGACGGATTCCTGAATCGCCTGACCGCCGGCAGGCGGCGGCAACCAGCACAATCGGAAAGCATGTAATCAGCGTTAGCCCCACCACCATGCGGACCAGCGTCGCGGGCCAGCGCCAGCCGGAGGAAAAGCTCTCCCAGACGGCGCCCAGCTTGCTTCGCGTGGGTTCCGCCGGGCCGTAGGCCACGAACTCGAGGTCTTGGTGCCGCGCGGCGGGCTCGCCATTGATCCAGAATCCCCCGTCGGGATACCAGTTCGACTTGGCAACGCCAACCCAGAGTTCGGCGTCGGTATTGATGTCGGCAATCACCGCTACGCGCAATCGGCGGCCCTCGGGCTCGGTCAGCGGTGGCAAGAGATCGATACTCCGCCATTGCGTTCGCACGCCGCTGGGAAACTCCACCGAGCCGACGGCCAATACGCGGTCCGGAAGTTCCGGGCTGGTGACGCGCACGGCCGCTGTGCCCGTTCCGCCGCCCGGATCACGCTGGGCGAGCCGCAGATCGATTCGCCCAATGGGATCAGCCGGCATTCGCAACTCCTGCGCGACCGTTTCCTGTGCGAATAGGCGCAAGTCCAGCGCGTGAAGGCCGCGGACGGCCCCCACGTCGATGAGCAGGACTCTGTACGTGAACACGACGGCCAGAGTGCCGAGCACGACAACGGCAACGAACGATCCGATCAGCGGCGCCCTCCACCGGACGAAATGTGCGTGAGACCGCGTTCGCAGCGCCGCGTCCGCGCGCAGGGACATGGCGGCGCCCAACCCAATCAGCAACGCCCCGCATATCTCCAGCATCTCTTCGATGATGCTCCCCAACACATGGTCCTGGCCGGTGAGCAGGATGTGCTGCGTGGCGTCATAGGCCACAGACAGCAGCCAGGCTCCGGCGCCGAGGACAATTGGCACCCGCGCCGCGGACGCACCCAAGCCACGGCGGACGAACATCCACATCGCGACCGCAAACGCCGCGAGCAGCGGACTGATCAGCGCGATTCGTGCCCACTCCGCGGGACGTCCCTCCACGCCGAATACGTTTCGCAGCACGTCGGCTTGCGCGTCGTTGTGCGTATCGCTCATCTCGCTGACGGCGATGGCCGCGACCAACGCCGCCAGCAGGAACCAGCCGCCAATGGCGACTCGGCCGGCGCCCCGCCGCCAACCCACGAAGGCATTCGTGGCGGCCAGCAGCGCCACGATCAGCAGCGTCGCCGCGGACGCCGAGTTGGCAAAGCCTTCATCCAGCTCCGGGTCAAGCTGCCGCAGCAGACTGTCGGGCGGCAGGAGCGACGGGAATGCCAGGCTGAAGAGCTGTGGCCCCACGTGACCGCCCCACCACAACCCCACCACTGCCACGAGCAGGATCCGCCCAATCCATTCCGCCACCCGCACGGCCGCTTGGTGGTTGGCAAGTCGCATCAGGGCGCTACAAAAGCTCCATGCACGCCGATTGGTTCCTTGGCACGCAATGCCCACGGTATATGAGCGCAATCTGAGCGGTCGTCGGGAGGGCTGCGCGACAGCTCACCCCATCACACGTCGGCGCAGTACGCGTGGGAATTGTCCTAGCGGCCCACGTCCGGCCACTCGACGACCGGTCCCTTGCCCGGCACGAAGGCGCGATGCGGCTGGCCGGCAATCAGGCGCTGTCCGTCGGTGAACCCCTCCGGCCGGTCGGCGAGCGCCTCGATCATTCGCCGACGCCACGGTTCCAAGTCGTGCTCGCCGGATAGGTCGTGCAGCTCATTCGGATCGGCCGCGAGATCGAATAGCAGCTCCTCTGCGGTCTGGCTGTACCAGATGTACTTGTGCGTGGCCGTCACCAGCCAGTGGGTGCCGCTGTCGGTTGTGCGCCAGGTGCTGTGCTCGCCGTGCAAGGCGTCGCGCCACTCGGGCCGCTCGCCGCGCATGAACGGCAGCAGGCTCCGCCCGGTCACGCTCGCTGGAATCGGCACGCCCGCCGCGTCGAGCAGGGTGGGCATCACATCTTGCAGGCCGATCGGAGCGTCGCAGGAGATTCCCGAGGGAAACTCGGCATTCACCTTGCCCCGGCCCGGCTGGGGCGCCATCGCCATGAAGGGGATCCTGGCGGACGCCTCGAACGGCTCGGTCTTTGCGAACAGGTGGTGATCGCCAAGCATCTCGCCGTGATCCGACACGAACATGACGAACGTGTTGGTCAGCAACGAACCGCGAATGGCGTTGAACAGCCGGCCGAGCTGGGCGTCGATCTCGTTGATCAGGCCGTAGTACGCCGCCCGGCAGTAGTGCATGGTCAGTGGATCGAGATGCAGGCGCTGCGAGCCGCCGAGGGGGTCCAGCCCGAGCGACGCGCCGGGCGGCAGGGGATCGACCCAATCCCCGATGACCGGCTGCGGGAGATCGAGCGCGGCGTATCGCTCATAGAAGACGCGTGACGGCGCAAGCGGCGGGTGCGGCGGAAAGAACGAAAGGTTGAGGAAGAACGGCGTCGACGGATCGCGCTTCTCCAGGTACTCCAACGCCCGCGTGACCACCCAGGCCGAGTAGCTCAGGTGCTCCGGCAGGTGCGACGGCCGGCCAACCCAGCTGTTCGAGCCGACGCCGTGAGCGGCTTGCAGTTGATCCTCCGGCACCCGCTCGCGCAGCCAGTCCGCGTAGTCGTTGTCTTCCCCGCCGATGCCGTCGGCCAGCTCCATGGCGTCGAACCCCCAACGCCGCCGCCGCGGTTGCAAGTGCAGCTTGCCGATCAGGCGCGTCTCATATCCCGCCCGGCGCAGCTCGCCGGGCAACGTCGCTTCGGGCTGCCACGTCGAATCTTCGGATCGGTAGTAGAACCCCACCATCCCGCTCACGTCCGCGGACTGCCCCGACATCAGCACGTGGCGCGCCGGGATGCACGACGGCACTTCGCTGTAGCCGCGGGTGAAGTGCGTGCCGGCGCCGCCGATGTAGTCCATGTTGGGCGTCCGCAGCACCGGGTGACCCGCCAGTCCCAGGCAGTCGCCGCGCTGCTGGTCGGTGACGATGAGCAGGATGTTGGGACGGTTCACATCGGACTCCATCGGCTGCCGCGGCCCGCTATGAGTGGTCAATTTCCCAGATTGGCGCGTAGATCGGGAACAGCGCGTCAAGGAGATGCGCGCCGCTGCCGTGCAGCCCGAGCGGCGGTGCCGACGCATGTCCTCCGAAGACCAGTTGCGTCAGCTGGCGGCGGCGGAGCGTCACCGCATCGGGCAAGCGCTCGTCCGTAACTTCGACCTCGCCGTCGCGCACGTGCAGCGACACGGCCTCGCCGGTGTCTTGGCACACCACGCACACTTCGCCGCGGAGGCCCGTCGACCGGCGCCCCAGGTGGTTCCGAACCTGGTGCATCAGCAGACCGAAGTCGTTGACGCGCATCATCTGAAACCCGATGCCGCTGGCCTCCTCCGCCGGCCGCTGCCGCCCCGGCTTGATGGCTTCGACCACGTCGCCCAGGGCGCAAGGCGTCAATGGCAATACGACTTGCAGGTCTTGGTCGGCG
Organism: Chloroflexota bacterium; assembly: GCA_026708035.1. Taxonomy (NCBI): domain Bacteria; kingdom Bacillati; phylum Chloroflexota; species Chloroflexota bacterium. The sequence goes on from JAPOVQ010000014.1 coordinate 71,588, forward strand.
GGCCACTCGGCGCGGGCGTGGCGCACCAGCGCCTCCAGCGCCCGGAGGTCGCCCCCACCCTCGACCAGGCCCGGTTTGTTCGTTCCCTGTCCAACCGTGAGGTAGGCAGCCACGTCGTCGCCCTCGAATGCGAGGAGCGTGTGCATCTTGGGCAGGCTAAAAAGCACGGCGTACTCGTCCGGGGACCGGGCGATGCGCAACGGCTCGCGGTCGTGAATCTCGCGGATGGCGCGCAGGTGCTCGTGGTTGCCGGGCTCGTAGACGGTGATCCGGTGGTGGCTGGGCCGTAGCCGCGCGACGTCATCCGCCGCCAGCGTGTACATCCAGCCCTGCGACCCCACGGCCTCCCAGCCCGAATTGCGATAGAACGGGAAGGTCGGCTCGATCGTCCACAGCGCCGATACCGGCCAGCCGCGCTCGACCATGATGCGCACCCCGTCCCGCAGGCAGGCGGTCGCGTAGCCGCGATGCCGATGGTCGGGGTGGGTCACCGTGCCACCGATGATGGCCAGCGTGAAGGCATCCCCGTCGATCACCACGCCCCGCGGCGCCACCGGCACGTGCGCCACCACGGCGCCATCGACGCTCACCACTCGCATGTACTCGCGCCGCGCGCGATCGAAGATCAACGGATAGTCGGTCTGCGTGTTCTGGTCGGAGCCTTCGCGAAACACGCGATTGAGCAGTGCGACCACGCCGTCGAACTCGTCGGCGGCGCACGCCCGCGGTCCGTCCACCACTGGACTGCCGGTCATGCGACATGCCGCCGTTCGAGTTGCCGCATGGCGGAGCTAGCCCGGCGTGGCGTAGGACATGTCCCAGTCGCCGAGCGTCAGCAGGCGCATGGTGGTCGACCCGAGCGACGGCTCGCCCGCGTCGCTCCAGGCCGCAATCTCGTCGCGATGGCCCAGCCGGCGCAGCGCGTCCCAGTAGTCGTTGAACATCACCCGCCCGCCCAGGACCACCGCGTCCCAGGCGAAGAAGTGCGTCACGCCGGCGTCGTAGAGCTGGCGCGCGCCGCGTCGCAATTCGGCTGGGGGCACGTAGCGCGGCATCAGGTTCGGCGCCAGCACGCAGTCGGTGCCGCTCACCAGATTTATGAAAAACTCGATCGACTCCGGGTCGCCCCAGGCTTCGGCGCCGCTGTCGAGGTTCGGCGCCGAGCTGTAGGGAATCACCGTGTCCACCAGGCCTTCCGCGACCCACGTGCGCAGGTCGATGGCGCGGTAGAGGTTCTCCGCTTCGCTGCTCAGCACCACGGCCGAGATCTGGGTCGGGCGCTTGCGCCCCAACTCCTTGTCCGTCGCGTCCAGACCGGTGCGCAGCTCGCGCATGAACGTGGTCAGGAATTCGGCGCGATATCGCAGCCAGCGCTCGTCGCGCTCGTCTAGTGTGCGGGGATCCACGCCGAATTGCGCCTGGAATCCCTCCACCAGCGGTTGCTCGTACTCCAACAGCGGCGGGCGACGATTGAACAGCAGCGCCACGCCGTCGACCGGATAGCTCGCCATTTCGCGCAAGAGTGAGATCACCAGCTCCCGCGTCTCGGGGTAGGCGTACGAGAGGCGCGGCGCCGCATTGCCGTCGCGTGTCACGCAGCGAAGCTCGGGGTGGTCCAGGTAGAACCCTCCGGCGTTCCACGAGTCGTAGATCGGCGCCGCAAAGTGAAAGCCGGCGACGCGGTACGAGGCGTGCAGCTCGATCCCGATGGACTGCGCGGTCTCGGCGGCGATGCGCAGCGGATCGATGCCCTCATCGCGAAAGTGCCGCCAGGCGCGCGCGTGCGTGTGATCCCCGACGCGAATGAAGTCCTCCACGCCGTCGGCCGTCGGCATGTGGCCGATGGCCGACGGATAGAACGTCAGATCGCCGACGGCGCCCTCCCAGTAGATCCGCGCCACATCCGAGTCGGCGAACGGCGCGACCTCGCGCTGGATCTCTTCGACCGTGAGCGGCCCGCCATTCCAGATATAGCCGTGGGCGTCGTTGTGCGCGAACACGCGCCGCCGGTCGGTGCGGGCCTCGTCGGCCAAGTGCGCTTCCACCTCGGCCGGTGACAGCGGAACCAGCTTGATATAGGCGATGTTCGCGGGCGTGCAGACGAACGAGCCGGCCTCGTCACCGGACCCCACGCGGGGGCTGATCTGTCCCAACTCGATCTGCCGATCCGTGAGGTCCGCAATCTTCCAGAAGCGCTCCAGCAGGTGCTCGGCCTGAAACGTGCCCTCGTCGGGATGCGTCGCCAGGTACGTGAACGACGGCTCGCCCGTGAGCCGGGCGCGCAGCGCGCGGCTCTCCCCGTGCGTTTCGGCGTAGACGCCGATCGAAATCGCGTGCCAGCCCGCGACATCGAGGGGATAGGTGACGTCGGGCGCCGCGGTTTCGGGACCGGCCAGCAGCATCGTCCCGGCGCAGGCCTCCGCCGTGAATGGCAGCGCGCGCCAGCGCCGCAAGGCAGGCGCGGGGTTCATGGCGTCGGCGGGCAGGCAGCGGTCGAGGTCCGCCAGATACACCGGCGAACCGGCAAGCCAGCGGTCGGTGTGGCGATCCACGCTCGCGCTACCCGGCATCGGCGTACGCCGTGCTCCAGGCGCCCACGCTTCGCAGGTCGGACGAGATCCAGCCCAACTCCGGCTCGCCGTCGCGGCTCCAGGCCAGCACCTCGTCCACGTGGCCCAGGCGCCGCACCGCGTTCCACATCGGGCGGTAGTTCGCGCGTCCGTGGCCGCCCGCGCAGTCCCAGAAGAACAAGTGCTCGACGCCCGCGCCGTAGATCGTGGCGGCCCGTCGGCGAAAGTCCTCGGGACTCATCCGGCGCGGCATCACGTTCGGCGCCAGCAGGCACGACGTGCCGTCGACCGCATCCAGGAAATAGTCCAGCTCCCGTGCGTCGGACCAGGGCGCCACGGAGCCGCGCGATTCCAAGTCGGAGACGTAGGGAATCAGTGTGTCGACCAGGCCGTCCTGGGCCCAGGTCTTGAGATCGCAGCCAAAGAAGGCGTTGGCGGCCTCGGTGCCTTCGACGACGGCCGACACCGCAATCGGCGTCGACCGCCCCTGCTCGCGGCTTACGTCGTCCATCGCCTGCCGCAGCTCGCGCATGAACTGGGTGAGGACGCGCGAGCGATAGGCCAGCCAGGTTGGATCGCGCTCGTCCAGCTCGCGCGGATCGGCGCCGAACTCGCGCTTGAATCCTTCCACCAACGGCGGCTCGTACTCCACCAGCGGCAGACGCCGATTGAAGAGCGGACACACGCCGTCGATCGGGTATTTCGTCATTTCGCGAAACAGGGAAACCGCGAACTGGCGCACACCCTCGTAGGTGTAGGCCATGATCGGCGTGCGCCGGCCCCGGCGGTCCTCGCCGCGCCACTCGGGGTGGCGGTCGTAGAACGTATCGCCAAAGCTGTTGTGGTCGATCGGCGGCGGGTAGTGGAACCCCGAAACTCGCCAGGCCGCGTGAAACTCCATGCCGAGCTCGTGGGTGTGCTCCACCGCGACGGCAAACGGGTCGATCCCCGCATCGCGGAATATGCGCCAGCTCTCGGCATGGAGCCGGTCGCCGCGGCGATTGAAGTCCTGCACCTCCTCGATCGTCGGGATGTGCGCGATCTTCGAGAAGTAGCGGACCTCGTCGCCGCCCCCGGCTTCCCAATACATGCGGCTGAAGTCGGTGTCGCGATAGGGCTCGATCTCGCGGCGAGTCTCGTCCGCCGTCGTCAGCCGCCAAACCCAATGGGGCCCGTGGGAGTCGTTGTGCGCGAACAGTCGCTTGGTGTCGGCTCGCTGCCGATCCGCCTCGACATCGGCCGCCTCGTCGTCGGTCAGCGGCACGAGCTTGATATACGCCACGTGCACCGCGCCGCAGGCAAACGACGCGTGCTCGTCGCCGGACTTCAGGCGGGCCGCCGGCTGGCCCAGCTCGAGCTGTTGCCCGTCCAGCTCCGCGCATTTCCAAAACAGCTCCGCCACTTCCCGGTGCTCCGGCATGGGCTCGTCCGGATAGTGATCCGCCAGTGAGGGGAGAGTCAGCATCGTCGACACCTGATCGTCGGTGAGCCGAACCTCGAGCTCGCTGTACCGGGCGTGGTGGCCTCCGGCATGGCATCGCACGAGTCCAACCGAAATGGCATGCCAGCCCGACGCTTCGAGCGGATAGGTGACGGTCGGCGCCGCGGTCTGCGGGCCGGCCAGCAGCATCGTGCCTTCCAGGTCGTCGGTGGAGTAGGTTAGCTTGCGCCAGTGCCGCAATGCGGGAACGTCAACCAGAGCCGCTGCCGGCTCGCAGCGGTCCAGGTCCGTCAGGTATACGGGATCGCTGGCGAGCCATCGGTCCGCGTAGCGGTCGTGCTCAACCCCAGCCACGGCACCACCCCCTCCGCCGGCTCGCGCATCGCCCTCGCTCGCGCGGGCCACCAGTTGACGGCGAAGCCTATCAGACGCTATGCCAGCAATGACCCGAACGCATCGGGCCACACATGGGTACTCAGTTTCTCACCGCCGGTGATCTGGTCGTCGAGGTCGTCGACAACGCCGACGCTGCCGACCCTCCAACTCGGGACGACGCTCGCATGGCCGCGATCAAGGACGGCACGTTCGAAGACGGCCCATACCGCTTCGACCGCTACACCGGCTACAACGGCATTCGACAGCTGTTCAGCCGTCACGGCCCGGCGGAGAACATCTTCGGCGTGGGCGGCGGAAGCGGCATGAATTTCGAGTTTGTCTATGACGCCGACGGCTCGTCGTTTCGGCCGCGCTGGATCGATGGGCGACCGGGCGGCGCGCCCACGCCCGGCAGCCTCACGCGCGTGGACGAATCGACGGTCGTGTTGGAGACCCGCGTCCAACAACCGCAACGCGTCGACGTGCAGACCACATTCAAAGTCGTGCCGCCCCACTACGTCGATCTGGAATCCGTGTTGTCGCCACATGCCGGCTCGTTCACCGGCGACTGGGTAGGGCTGTTTTGGGCCTGCTACATCCGGCGGCCCGAGGTCAAGACCACCTACGTTCGCGCGCGGGCGCAGCCGCGGGCGGAGAGCGACTGGACGGCGACGCTGGCCGAGCCGCCGCACGATGCGCGCGCCTTCGCCTCGGAGCGGGAGGCGCAGCTGCTGCCCAACGAGCCAGACGCGGCCGGGCGCCTGCTGCACAACATCCGACCGCTGCGCTACGTCGAGCCCGTGATGTTCGGCCGCTGGCGGAACATGGTGCTGGCCTTGATGCTCCGCTCGGATGACCATCTGCGGTTTGCCATACAGCCGACCGGCGGCGGCCCGCGCAATCCCGCTTGGGACTTCGGCATCGTCATCAAGCAATGTCAGGTTGGCGCGGCGTATCGCTGGAGCGGACGTATGGTCTTCAAGCCGGACAGGGGATCAGACGACATTTGGAGCGAGTATCAGCGCTGGATGCAAGGCGTATAGACCAGTCCAACAACGACGAGGGTAATAGTTTCTATACGTTTCGCTAGAATTGTATTCGTGACGCTCTTATTGAATTGAACATCTCTCAGAGAATTCGAGACTATCTGCGCATGTACAGCGGGATTACCGAACGGGATAAACCATCGGAGGCAACCCTTCATCATTCCCGCGAAGGCGGGAATCCATGCCCCCGACATTTCGAGGTGTCAAACTGAAATATGGATACGTCACCAGTCTTCAATGTGCATTTGAGCAGACAGATTCCGCGACACACAGTCTCCGGGGAATGTCGCCGCCCGCGACGCCGGACGCACCGATCACCACAGGCGATTTCCGCAATACGTCTGACCCTCGCTGGCCTCAATCGCAGACCGCAGCGCGCCGATCCTGTGCTACCGTGAAAGTGGCGGAGGAGTGTAGCTCAGTTGGCTAGAGCAACGGTCTCCAAAACCGTAGGTCGGGGGTTCGAGTCCCTCCACTCCTGCCACGCGCCGAAGTGGCGGAATTGGTAGACGCGCTGGTCTCAAAAACCAGTGAGGTAACTCCTCGTGTCGGTTCGATCCCGACCTTCGGCACCAATACTCGGCCTTGGCCTATGTCGCGGGTTCCGGAATATCCAGGTCCATTCCGGGATAAACCGCCTGCGGATCCTCGTCGTCAAATCGCCACTTATTGCGTTCGAAGATGATCTGCCATTGGTGTTGATCGCCGTACTCACGCTCGGCAATCGTTCGCAGCGTCTCGCGCGGCATCACTTTGACGGTGTGGCGGATCGGCCACTCGCTGGGTGCCGGGGCTTTTCGGAATAGCTTGCGAAGGTCCACCGGCGCGCACCCGCGGCGATTTGATTGGTGGGCGATAGGCTACCATTGCCGATGAGCATGAGTCATCGACCACGGCCGGCGGCCGATCAGTCCCAAGCGCTCCGCGTTTCCACCGACCCACCGGATTTCTCGGCAAGGCTGTGGGCTGAGGCTGAGGCCAAGCAGTCGTGGGTGTGCCTCGGCCTCGATGTCTTGCGCCAGCAGCTGCCGCGGAGCATCCCTCACACCGTCGAAGGCGCTGGCAGATTCCTGCGAAACATTGTTGACGCATCAGTTGAAGATGTGTCGGCCTTCAAGCCTAATCTGCCGTTTTACCTTGCCATGGGATCCGATGGAATCCGATTGCTTACCGACATCATTGAACATATCGATCACCGCGCCATCGTGATCCTCGATGGAAAGTTCGGCGATGTCTCGGACACCATGGAGCAATACGCTCGCGCGGCATTCGATGTGTTCGACGTCGACGCAGTGACCGTCGACGTCTACGGCGGCTGGGACACGGTCGAGCCGATGCTCGTCGATCCGACGCGCGGCGTGTTCGTGTGGACGCGCAGCAGCAATCCCGATGCGGATGCCGTTCAGGGCGGTTCCCAGGACACGGATCCACTGTTCGTGCGCCTGGCCGGCGAAATCCAGTCGCGGGCGGAGTTGGGCAACCTGGGAGCGGTTGTTGGCGCCACCCGGTCCGACGACGTGCGCCGCGTGCGTGCCGCGGCGCCATCCGTCCCGTTGCTCGCGCCCGGCGTCGGCGCCCAAGGCGGTGATTTGGAAGCTGTCGTGCGCGCAGGCTTCGGCGAGGCGCCTGCCGGAGTGCTCATCAACGCCGGGCGCTCCGCGCTCTGGGCCTCAGCCGACGCCGACTACGCGCTCGCGACCCGTGCCGCCGTGCAAGTGCTGCGCGACCGGATCAACGCCGTCCGATCCACGTGACTGAAACAACGTCGCCTGACGTTCCCCAATTCACCGTTGGAGAATCTGTGCGCATGCGCAAGGCGCATCCGTGCGGCGCGGACACCTGGACGGTGAGGCGGGTGGGCGGTGACGTCGGGCTCCGCTGCAACGGCTGCGGTCGCCGGATCTTTCTGGCGCGGCGCGAGCTGACGCGTCGTCTGCATTCCCAACACCGCGCCGGCGCTGCGCGCCCGGGTTAGTCGGGCGCCGGATTGACCGGCCAGGCGCCGAGCACCCGAGCAAGCACGCTCGTCCGCGAGAGCTCGGCAAGCGCCTGCTCCACGTTCGGGTCGTCCGGGTGCCCGGTCAATTCGAGGAAGAACAGGTAGTCGCCGGGCTTGGTGCGGGATGGGCGTGACTGGATGAAGCTCAGATTCACGTCGTGGCTGCGCAGCATGCCCAGCATGTCGTGCAGGGCTCCCACGCGGTCGCGGATGGAAACCAGCAGCGCCGTGCGGTCCCGCCCGGTGCGGCTCGCCGGCCGGCGTGCCAGCACGTAAAACCGGGTGCGGTTGGTGGCAATGTCCTGAATATGCCGCCGGACCACCGTTAAACCATGGGCCTCGGCGGCGGACATCGTTCCGATTGCAGCCGTGCCGGGCTGATCGCTAGCCCGCTGGGCCGCCTCGGACGTGCTGGCCACTTCGTGTCGCGTTGCTGACGGAATCTGGCGCGCCAGCCAATCGCGGCACTGATGCAGCGCCTGAGCGTGGGAATAGACCGTCGCGTAGGTGTCCTCGATGGCCGAGGCGATCAGGTTGTGCGATATGGGCACCACGACTTCGCCGCAAATCGAGACTTCATGCTCTGTAAACAGATCCAGGGTTTCGCCAATCGTTCCGCTGGTTGAGTTTTCTACCGGCACCAGCCCGTATGCCGCATCCTCGCGCTCGACGTGGGCAAACACCTCGCGAAACGAATCCGCCGGCAGGTAGCTGGCGGAACGTCCGAAGTGAGTGCGCGCGGCCTCATGGCTGAAGGTGTAGGCCGGCCCGAGGAACACCACCCGCTCGGGCTCTTCGAGGCTGCGGCAGGCCGAAATGATCTCGCGAAAGATGTCTCGAATGTGCGTCGCGCTCAGGGGACCGGGGTTTTGCGCCGTCACTCGGTCCAGGATCGCGCGCTCACGATCCGGGTCATATGACGGGCTGGAGGCTTCGGCCTTGAGGGCGCCGACGCGGCGGACGACTGCCGCTCGCTCGCTCAGCAGCCGAATCAACCCATCATCCGACGCGTCCACCGCGCGCCGGAGCTCATCGAGCTGATCGGCCACCGCCGGCTGGCCCTCCGTCACAGGTGAGCGGGATTCTAGCACCGGACCTCCTCGACCCGGCCTAGCTCGAAGATCGTCGTGGGACCCACCGTCGCCGATTGACGCATTCCATATTCCGGGACGCAGATACTCGGCACGTGCCCCTCAGTTGAGGCCGAGATCGGCGGCTGCCTCGGCAAAGGCGCGGATGGCCTCGTCCAGGTCGTCGCGGCTGTGGGCGGCGCTCACCATCACGCGCACCCGCGCGGCGTCGCGAGCCACCGTGGGAAACGCCACGCTCTGGACGAATATCCCAAGGCTGCGGAGTTTGTCGCTCAAGGCATGGGCCGTCTCCGCCTCGCCCACGATCACCGGCGTGATCGGCGTCTCGCTGCGTCCCGTGTTCAGTCCGAGGTCCGCCAGGCCGGCCTTGAAATAGCGGGCGTTCTCCCAGAGCCGCTCCACCCGCTGTGTCTCGCGCGAGAGGATGGCGATGGCGGCCCGCGTGGCGCCCACCACGGCCGGCGGATGCGAGGTCGAAAACAGGAATGGCCGAGCGTTATGAATCAGGTAGTCGCGCAGCGTCTGCGAGCCTGCCAGGTAGCCGCCCATCGACCCGATGGCCTTGGACAGCGTGCCCATCTGCACGTGGACGCGTCCCTTGAGGCCGAAGTGATCCACGGTGCCGCGCCCGCCCCGCCCCAGCACGCCGCTGCCGTGGGCGTCGTCCACCATCACCATCGCGCCGAACTCCTCGGCAACCTCCACCAGATCGGGCAGCGGCGCGATGTCGCCGTCCATGCTGAACACGCCGTCGGTCACCACCAGCTTGCGCGGATAGCCCTCGCATTGCCGCAGCTCGGTGCGCAACGAATCTGCGTCGCTGTGCGCGAAGCGGCGAACCGTGGCGCGGCTGAGCCGGCAGGCGTCGATGATGCTGGCGTGGTTCAGCTCGTCGCTGAGGATCACATCGTCGCGCCCCACCAGCGAGGCCACCGCGCCCAGATTGGCGGCGAATCCTGACTGCAGGACCAGCGTCGCTTCCACGCCCTTCCATTCGGCGATCTCTCGCTCCAGCGCCTCGTGGATATCCATCGTCCCGGCGATGGTCCGCACCGCACCGGCGCCCGCGCCAAACTCATCCACCGCGGCCTGGGCGGCGGCGCGCATCTCGGGGTCATTGGCCAGACCGAGATAGTCGTTCGACGACATGTTCAGCAGGTCGTGCCCGCCGATGCGAATCCGCGGACCTTGCGGGGACTCCAGGACGCGCAGGGGCCGCCAGAGGCCCTTGCTGCGGAGGTCTGCGAGCTCTTGATCGGCAAACGTCAGCGGATGCATGGAGTGCGCTCTCGATGCGTGCGGGGCATGGCCGCTAGCGTACCCCGTGCGCGCCATGGTCCAGGGCGCCGTTCGTGGTGAGCCAATCCCGTTGGCGGTGGGTCAGTCGAACCACGGGCTGGTGGGCATGGTCGTCGATTGACCAGCCGTCTATGATGCCGCCGCCAGGCCAATGCCAGAGCAACCCGCCCATGAACACAGCACCCGCGCCCGGCATGATGCCGCTCGGTCGGCGCCACGCCCGGAACTCATGACTGCCGACCCTGCCGCCATGCTCGAGGCCGCCACCCAGGCGGCTCGGGCGGCCGGCGACGAGTTGATGCAGCGGCTGGGCGGCACGATGGACGTCCGCTGGAAGACCTATCAGGGAGAGACAACCGTCGTCACCGACGCGGATATGGCTGCGGACCGCGCCATTCGCGACGTGCTGCTCGCCCAGTTCCCCGACCACGTGATCCTCTCCGAGGAAGTGCCGCACGACGACACTCTCGGGCCCGACGTCTGGGTCATCGACCCGCTGGACGGCACCGACAACTACTCACGCGGCCAGCCGCAGTTTTGCGTCAGCGTGGCGCATGCAACCCACGGGCGGGTCGACGTCGGCGTGGTATTCGATCCGGTCCGCGACGAGCTATTTGCCGCTACCGCCGATGGGCCCGCGCAGTGCAATGGCGCAACGGTGCGCGTCACGGATCGCGACGATCCCGCCGACGCAGCCGTGGCCTGGGCGCAAGCCGGCGCCTCGCCGGAGGACTCGAAGCGTCTGCGTGCGGCGCTGCCGGCGGCGGCCGAGATATTTCATCGCGTTCGGCTGACCGGCAGCGCCGCCCTGGAGATGGCATGGGTGGCGGCGGGCCGCTTTGACGGCGCGCTCTTGGGCAACGTCAAGTGGTGGGACCAGGCAGCGGCGTCGCTGATCGTCGAGCGGGCCGGCGGTCGCGCCACGGATATCTATTGGCGTCCCATGGGTCCCGACAGCCGCCGCTGCGTGTTCAGCAACGGGCGGCTGCACCAGGCCATGATCGAGCTCGCGCATGCGCACGGTTTGCACCTGGCGTTCCCGCCCCCGGATGTTGACCCCTCGATTTAGCCGGTGCTAGCGTCGCGCGCTGCCCGTCCCCCGCTGCTGGCTGATGCTTCCCGAGATCCCGGTTGAACGCATGGTGCTGGCCGTGTTGTCGAACGACGACGCCAACACGGTACAGGCGGCGCTGGTTGAGGACGAGTTCCGCGTCACGCGCATCAACACCACCGGCGGCTTTCTCAGACGCGGCAACGTGACCCTGCTGGTCGGCGTGGCCGAACGCGAGGTCGACTCGGTCATTGAGCACATTCGAGCCAATGCTTCCGCCGAGAGCGACAGTGAGGCAGGCGGCCGCGCCGGCTCCACGATGCTTGTTGTCCTTCCGGTCACCGTGTCCGCACGCGTGTAGCCCCGGAGTCAGCTCGGGGAGCCACTTCGCGACCGCAGTAAGCTTGGCTTATGCGCCTACTCGCTGCCGGTGAGCTTCGACATCCATGACCCTATCCAGCGCCGGTGGGCGAGTGCTCGCGCGCGCGGCGCTGCTTGCCCTGGCCGCGCCCCTGCTGACCGTGCTGCTCGCGCAGGCCATCGGCATCGAGGTTCCGCCCGGTCACGAGGGGCACCGCCACGTGCACCTCGCGACCGGCGACGCGCCGCTGGGGACTGAAACGGAGGCGTCCTCGGGCGAATTCCCCGAGGGTGCCTTTGGTCTGCTCGCGGGCGTACTGCCGGCCCTCCTGGCCACGGCCCTGCTGCCCATCACCTTTCGACGGATCACGCACGCGACCCAACGGGTCTCGGAGTGGTCGCCGCAGGCGGCGCATCCACCTCCTCGGAGCTAGTCGAGTCGTCGACACCCTTCACGGCAGGCGCAATTTTTTGGCGCCGCCGAGCACAGGCACCCAGGAGAAATCAGATGCGATGGATATCCGCGCGCGCCACGGCGCGCGCGCTGGTGGCGGCGGCGGTCCTCACCGCCGCCACGGCCTCGGGCACGTTGGCGCACGAAGGCCGGGAATCGGCCGGCTTCGACGTCGTAGTCGGCTTCCTGAACGAACCCGCCTACGAGGGATACCTCAACGCCGTATTCCTCGAGGTCACCAGAATGGCGAGCGGGCAGGGGGCTCAAGAGCCGCACAAAATGTCGGGAAGCCAGATGCCCGACGTCATGGCCCACGGGGGCATCTTCGTGTCCACGCCATTCGAGGATGGCGACGCCTTCGAATCTGAGATTCCGCACGACCTCGACGGCATGACGATTCCCTACCACAGCCACCTCAATCCCGATATCGCCGGATTGATTGAAGTCACGCGGGACGTACCCGCGGCAAGCCGCGTCGAAATTGAACTACACGCCGACGGCGCCTCGCCGCACATGCTGCGGGTGCAGCCGGGAACCACCGTCGTGTTTCGGAACCGCACCGGCGAGCCCCAGCTCATCGCGAGCGGCATGCATACCGACGAGGCCCACGCCGCCGCCGGCCTGGACGGGCCGGTGACCGGACTGGAGGACACCCTGCAAGTCGAGGTCACCCACGTCGCCACGGGGCAGTCGACGGTCATGGCCCTCGCGCCGCTGTTCGAACACCCCGGCGCGTACACGGCGGACTTCATACCAACGCAACCCGGCGCCTATCGATTCCGGTTCTTTGGAAGCATCGAGGGCCAGCCGTTCGACGAGGCATTCGAGTCGGGCGCGAACACCTTCGACGCCGTGCAGTCCCGCGCGGCCGCGCAGTTTCCCGTCACGCTGCCCAGCGTCCGCGAGCTCGAGGGGGTGGTGCGGACCTCGCGGGCATCGGCCGACGAGGCGCTCGACGCAGCGGCGGGCGCGCGAGTGATCGGCATCGTCGGCATCGCCGTGGGCGCCGTTGGCCTTGTGACCGCCGCCGGCGCGATCGCGCTGGCGATTCGGAGTCGCCGTCGTGGCGCATAGGCTCCGTCATTCCGGCGCAAGCCGGAATCCAGTCCGGTCAAACCCAGGGACGCCATGCCTCCGGTAGGGGCGGGTTTCAAACCCGCCCGCACCGGGCGATGCCGGCGCCTCTCCAACGCATGACGCTGGCGCCGGCCCGACGCTGGACGCTGGCGGTCGTGCTTGCGGCTGTGCTCACCACCGTCGGGCTCATGCCGGTCGCCGCCCATGCCAATCTCGTGCGAGCGATTCCGGCTGCCGGCTCCACGGTAGACACGCCGCCGCAGGTCGTCGCCGCCGAGTTCTCCGAGCGGATCGAGCCGGGTTTCAGCCGCATCGATGTCCTGGATGCCTCCGGGGCGTCGGTGACTGACGACCCCAGCCAGGTCGACCCGTCGAACCGTTCCGCCATGTTGGTGCGCGTGCCGCCGCTCGCCGATGGCACCTACGTCGTGACCTGGCGCACCTTGTCGGTGGTCGACGGTCACGTTATCCGGGGCTCCTACGCCTTCAGCGTGGGCGAGCCCATCGACGCCGACGTGGCGAGCACCCCGGCGTCCGCGCTGGTTCTTAGCCCCGCCGAGCCCGTCCTTCGGGCCGCGCTGCTCGTCGGCGCCATGCTCGTGCTGGCCACCGCGGTGCATGTGCCGCTGATCTTCGCGCCGGCCGCCCGAGCGGTCGGCGTAAGGGCCGCGGGATCCCGCTACGTCGAGCTCGGATGGATTGGATTCGGTCTGGCCGCCGGCGCCCACGTGGGACTGCTGGTGACCCAGGCCGCGAGCCTCGCCGGCGATGCCGAGGCGGACCTGGTCGGCGCCGTCGGCAACGCGCTCGGCTTGGGCCAGTGGGGCACGCTGTGGATCGTCCGGGCCGTCGTGCTCGCCGGGTTGGCCCTGGCCCTGATGCGAGCCGGCCGCGAATCGCGGCCGCTGCGAGCCTGGTTGCCGGTCGCGGCCCTGGCCGCGGCTGTGCTGGTCACAATCTCATTGGGCAGCCACGCGGCGGCGCTCCTCGAGTCCACGACGGCGGCCACCAGCGCCGACGTGCTCCATTTGCTCACCGCCGCTCTTTGGGCCGGCGGCCTCGCCCCGCTGCTTCTGTCGCTCGTGCATGCCCGCCGGACGCTCGACGGCAACCCGCGCCGCCGCCTGCTAGGGGCGCTGCTGGCGCGGTTTTCGACCATCGCCACGATCTCGGTCGGCGCTCTCGTCATCACCGGCGCGTTTGCCACCTGGATTCAGGTCGTCGAGCTGCCGCGCTTGGCGCAAACCGACTACGGCCGCGCGCTGGTGGCCAAGCTCGTGCTCGTGGCGCCGCTCATTGGCCTGGGCGGGGTCAACCTGCTCTGGACGCGGCGTCGACTGAACGAATTGCGGCCCACGGCTGCCGGCCGGTGGGCGCCGCGCCTGGTGGCCGCCGAGGTGCTGCTCGGCGTCGCCGTCGTTGCGGTGGTCGGCCTGCTGACCAGCCTCGAACCCGCGCGCCAGGTCGCGTTGGGCGATGCACGGGGCGTCAATCTGGAGGCCCGCCTTGACGACCTCGAAGTGGCCCTGAGCATTCAGCCGGGAACCCCGGGCCACAACACCGCCACTCTGACGCTTCAGGATCGGGGACAGCCCGTGGTCGACGCCGACATCCAGTTGCAGTTCAAGTTTCTCGACTCGGACATCGGGCAGCGCGATCTGCGTCCCGATCCGGACGCTGACGGCCGCTACGTCGTGGCGGGCGATTTCATTGGCCTCGTCGGGCGCTGGCAGGCGCTGGTCGTTGTCCGGCGCCCCGGCGAGTTCGATGCGCGCGCGCCCTTCCGGTTCGACGTCACGCCCGGCGGTGCAGCGGCAGGCGGCGCGCGGCCACCGGCCGCCGACGACGTGCGCCGCGTGTGGGCCATTGCACTCGCGGGTCTGGGCCTACTGCTCGCCTTCGGCATGCTGCAGCCCATGGCCTGGGCGGACTGGGCGCGACGAGGCGTGACGGTCGCCGGCTTCGGCGCCGGCGCGGTTGGGCTTGCGCTGCTGGTCACCACCCCCGAGTTCACCCCGAGCTCGTTGAGTGCCGTGAACCCCGTGCCGCCCGACCAGACATCCATCGACGCCGGACGCATGCACTTTGAGGCCCACTGCGTCAGTTGCCACGGTCCTGGCGGACAGGGCGACGGACCGCTGGCGGCCGGACTCGATCCGCCGCCGCTGGACTTGACCATTCACGTGCCGCTGCACCCCGATGGCGAGCTCTACGCCTTCATCGAAGCGGGCATTGCCGACACGGCTATGCCGGCGTTCGGGGAGACGTTGACCGTGTTCGACATCTGGAACCTGGTCAACTTTCTCCAGACGCTGCCGCCGTAGCTCAGGCCTTCCAAACCCCTTCGTCATGCCGGCGAACGCCGGAATCCAGGTCCGGCCCCCTCTCCCTGTGGGTTGGCGTGAGGCGAACCGCCCTGTCCGTTATCCCCGCACCGACCGCCGACTTCCGGCTCCCTCTTCCCAGGGAAGAGGCCCGCGGTGAGGGACCCTACTCGTCGTAGTTCCCCGCCCAGGCGCCCTGGGCCATGTACCCGCCGTCGACGCACAGGTATTCGCCGGTGATCAGGCTGGCCTGATCGCTGGCGAGAAACATCGCCGCGTTGGCGATGTCCGCGGGCTGGCCGATGCGACCGATGGGATGCGTGCGCCCCCAGGTTTCCACCATGGCGTCCTCGTCGCCGGCCTCCCGTGCCTGCTGGCGCAGCATGGGCGTATCGATCGAGCCCGGGTTGATGGCCACCACCCGGATGTTCTCCCGCGCATAGTCCAGCGCCATGTTGCGCGTCAGGGAAAGCACCCCGCCTTTCGATGCCGCGTAGGCCGGCACCATCGGTTGCGATTGCAGCCCCTGCACGCTGGCGATGTTGATGACGACGCCCCCGCCGCGCTCGCGCATCGAGGGAATGGCGTATTTCGACATCAGGAAGCAGGCCTTGAGGTTGACGCCGATGATCCGGTCCCAGCCCTCCTCGGTCTCGGCATCGAGCTTGACATAAGAACCCATCGGCTGAATGCCCGCGTTGTTCACCAGCACGTCGACACCGCCGAAGGCCGACACGGCCTGCTCGATGGCCCGCTTGGCGTCCGCGTGACTGCTCACGTCGGCAATCGCGTACTGCGCCGTGCACCCATCGTTTCCCAGGCTGCCGATAAGCGCCGCGGCCGCCGCCTCGTCGATGTCCACCACCGTGACCGACGCGCCGGCCCGCGCGAAGCCCTCGCTCACGCCGCCGCCGATGCCCTGGGCGCCGCCCGTCACCACGACTGATTTCCCGTCGAATGTGCCCACCTGTGCCCGCTCCTTGTGACCCCGCGTGCGGGTCCACGATAGCCCGTGTCGCGCCCGCCTAGAATGCCCGCACGTCCACGCCGGGAGACAGGCTCACGTCCATCATTCCGTCGCTGACCGCCCCACAGCGCATCACGGCGACGCTTTTTGCCGCCCAAGCCGCGTTTTCGGCCGCCGGCATCGCCAGCTTCTCGGTGCTGTCCATCAGCGCGGCGATCCTGGCCGGCAACCCCGCCTATGCGGGAATCCCCGGCGCCGCCATGCTGTTTGGCCGGGCGCTGGCGGCCTATCCCATCGGTTGGCTCATGGATGCCGCTGGGCGTCGGCCCGCGCTTGCGCTTGGCTATTTCACGGGCGTGGCCGGCGCGGTGGTGGGAGCCCTTTCCATCATGGGCGAGTCATACCCGGGGCTGGTTGTCGGAGCCGCAATCTTTGGCATGTCGCGGACGGCCAGCGATCAGTCGCGCTACGTCGCCGCCGAGGTGCATTCGCCGCAGCGCCGCGGGCGCATCATCGGCCGCATCGTCTTCGCCGGCACCATTGGGTCCATCACTGGGCCGCTGATTGTCAAGGCGTCCACGAGCCTGGCCGAGGGCGCCGGGATCGATGAATTCGCCGGGCCGTGGCTGGCCGCCGCCGTACTGGTCGGTGCGGCCGTGGCCCTGGTCCTCACGTTCGTACGACCCGATCCACGCGACATGACCATCGCGTCGCCGCTGGCCGCCGTCACGGCGGGCGGCGGCCTGGACGCGGATGCGCGTCCGTTGCGCGAGATCTTTCGCGCCGTCAACGTCCGGGTGGCCGTGCTCGCCATGCTGGTCGGCCAGCTCGTGATGGTGATGGTGATGACCATCGCGCCCGTGCATCTCCACGATCACGGCCACGTGCCCACCACCATCTCCATTGCCATCGCGGTCCACACCGTGGGCATGTTCGGGCTGGCGGCGCTCACCGGTCGCCTGGTGGACCGCTATGGTCAGATGCCGGTGATCGTGCTTGGCGCGGCCCAGCTGATCGCCGCCAGCGTGCTGACGCCGTTTTCGGCCGACCTGGGCGTGATGCTGCTGGCGATGTTCCTGGTTGGCTACGGCTGGAACATGTGCTTCGTCGCCGGCTCGGCCCTGCTGATCGACGGACTCTCGCCGCACGAGCGTGGCCGAACCCAGGGCGCCGGCGATGCGCTGGCCGCCGTGGCCGCGGCCACCGGCAGCCTGGCGACCGGCCCGGTGTTCAGCGCCGGCGGCATGAGCTGGGTCGGCGTCGCGGCGCTCGCGGGTTCTCTGGTGCTCGTCAGCGTCCTCGCCCGGCGCGGCCTCACGCGGCAGCGAGCGCTCGGGGCTTAGAACCGCCTCCGCTCAGCACAAGGACGATTAGTGGGTCGCAGCCTGCGCCGCTAGCGCAACGTGCGCACGCCGCGCGGCCACCGATAGCGACGCCACTTCTTGCGCGAGTCGTCTTCCTCCACGCGGAAGCGCCGCCGGCGCCGCGGGCGATCGGACCGCCGGTAGGCCACGACGAGATAGATGACGGCCAGGCTGCCGCCGGCGATTGCCGTCCACGCGCTGGGCACGAAATCCGGGTCAGCGACCAGGAAGGCAATACCCGCAGCGCAAAACGGCAAGCTGATGACGGCTGCGGCCTGCCGTCGGCTCATTGGCTGCAGCCACCATGAGGATTCGATGGCTGGGACAGGGGGCGCTGAACTGCTGCTGGCGGGGTGTTCGCCTGCCTCTGCCAAGTCGATTGGCCGGCGGCCCCAGGTTTTCCGGCGCACGAAAAGCAGACCGCGGACCAACATCGACACGCCGGCTCCGGCCAGGATGAACCACATGCCGATCACCAGCGACTGCGTGATGAGCACAGCCGTGCCGAGCGCTACCAGGAAACACGCGGAGGCGGCGCCCAGCCAGCGCGAACGCGGCGGGCCGCGCCGCCTTCTGGGCTCTTCAAACTTCGGGTCACTCAGGGACGGCCCGCCCGGGCCAAGGCTGTCGTGCCACCCGTACGCCATGGGGTCAGAATAGCCGGGGCGCCGTGCCGTCAGGCCGCGTTTGCGCGTGCGTGATGCGCGACTCGCCCCGATCCAGCCGACGACGTCGCCGTAGACTCACCGGCGAGGTTCCTGGGTGAGGCGTTGCATGCGGGTCGTCTGCGTCATCCTGCTCGCGGCGCTGGTGCTGCCGGCCTGCGGCGAGCCGCAGAGCGAGTTCGACCGACTCATCGGGCGATTGTGCGCGCGGTATCAGTCCCCGGAATTCCAAACGGCCATTCTGACCGCGCGGCAAGAGAACGAGATCCTGCGCGATACGGAGTATTGGGCAATCAGAAGCGAATTGGATGCCCTCGGGAAGGGCAGCGCCACTGATTTGGTTACCGGAATGCGGGAGCTCTGCCCGGAGGCCTATTGGGAGTTGCAGTCAGTCACGCAGGGGAGGGACCTGAGCAGCCTCGCCACGCTGGATCGCTTGGCCATGCGCGCCTGCGCGCGCTTGCGGGAGCCGGCGGTGAAGGCCTGGCTGGCCGGCGAGGCGGGCGCGGAAGCGGACGGAGAGTTGGTGGAGGTTTTCCACGCCGGGAGGGATGCGGAGCTCCCCGTATTGCTCGAACCGGAGCTCTGGGTGCATTGTCCCGAGCTGGAGGAACAGATCGAGGCGGCGATTCGGGTCGTGAGCGGAGGTTGGGAGATGATGCGCGCCCGCCTGCAGGCGCGGGAGACGTGCGCGAAGCTGGAGCACGCGCTGGGGCAACGGGAATCGGCGCGGGCCGGGGCCCTGGCGCTGGCCTGGGCGTCGGAGCTGGCGGCCTTGAACAGGGTGGATCGTGTTACGGCGGAGGTAATGCGGGCGGGGCAGCCGCCACTTGATCCTATCGCGGTGCCGGTCCTGCGGCGCGCATTGGAAGAACGCTGCCCGGAGGCGGCCGCGGCGGTGTCGGGCCTGCCGGGGTGAGGGAGTCTCGCCTCGGTGGGAAAATCCTGGGCGTCCTCATGCTGGCTGTGCTGGTGCTGACGGGATGCGGCTTCACCGAGCGAACGTACGACGAATTGGTCGAGCGCTTGTGCGCGCGGCTGGAACAGCTAGGAAATCAGTCGAGCGTCTTGTCCTACGAGCGGCGTGGACAGACCTATGCCTCCTATCTCGGCGACTCCGAACTTCGCGAGATTATCGACGCCCTGGAAGACTTGGCGGATCGTCGCCGCACTCCCAATCACGAGCTGGCGGCGCGCACGAGCTGCCCCGAGGCCTGGTGGCGGTTTGTGTCACTCACGGACGGCGTCGAGCATACGGCCGATATCGAGTTGGATCGCATCGCCGACGGCGTGTGCGAGCGGCTGAGGAACCCGGAGACGGCGGATTGGGTGCGACGCCGATATCGCGCCGAGCCCGACCGCGAGCTGCAGGTGCTCCTGGTCAGGGCGTTGGACCTGGGGCTTGACGAAGAACGTCTCCAGGTCATGCTAAATGCGCACTGCCGAGACATGAGCCTGCTGGCCCTGGTGAGGTGGGCGGTGGCGGACGTCGGCCGAAACACGCGCATGCCGTTCGCTCGGGAACGGGCGCCAGAGACCTGCCGGGCGCTCGAGCAGGCGCTAAGCGAGCCGGAAAGCGCCCGGCCGCGGGTGGTGGCGGAAGTCCTTGAGTCTGAGCGGTGGGAAGCCACCGTGACGACGGAGATGATGCTGATTGCGGTGGCGGCGCGTTGCCCGGACACGGCCGCGGTCATTGACGCGCTTCTGGAATAAGGCGCGCCTTGGGGGATCGACCCTGGAACGCTCTACCGAACGCCCGCTGGATCTGGGATTGGCCCGGAATCCTGCTCCGCAAACCGATTGGGCGTGGCGACATTACGCACTAACCACCGCCACTCGCGGTGGTTTCGGAGTCAGACTCCGAATTCGGTGGCCGGTCGGACCGCCAGATGATGCCGAGGTCCTCGTCCAACGTGGCGATGAAGGGCTCTTGCGTGCTGCGGATGAAACCGGCGGCTACGCGAGGATTCTGCGACGAGTCGTTCAACGAAAACCCGGGGCTGCCTTGCGAAAAGCTCAGATTGGCGCGCACTGTGCCCTGGGAATCGTAGAGCTCGAACGCGGAACCCTGCGGCGTATGCGCCACGCTGGTCCGCAGGGTGCCGGATTCGTCGAACAGCCCCAGCACTCCACCATCGGCGCTGATGCCGAGTGCCGTCCTTGGAATCCCCTGCTCGTCCTGCAAAACGAGCCTGGTGGTGTCGGCCGTGTCGCTCAAGTGCGCGCGCACGGTGCCCTCGGCGTCGGCGAGTTCAAGCGTTGGCCCAGGACCTACGAAGCCCAGGGCGGCGCGGATGGTGCCCGTCTCATCGGAGAAACCCATGACCGATCCATCGTCCGAGACTCCTAGGGATACGCTGAAGCTGTCCTGCGCGTCGAAGAGGAAGAGTGACGAGGCTTCATCACTGCTCTCGAGGACGGAACGAACCTGGCCGCGAGGCCCAAAGAACGACAGGGATGTCTCGAAGGGATTGACCATGAACGCGGCGCGCTGCTCCTCCTCATCGCCCCTCAGGATGACTCCGACCTGGTCCAGATTGGTGAGACCAAAGTCCCCCCGCGCGTTGCCGGCGGCATCGTGGAGCCTGAGGATCGGACCGGTCGGACCGGCGCTCAGCTTCGCGCGCGGGAAGTCTTCCCTATCGGCCAGCACGACTTCGGGAGAGTCATCGCGGACGCCGACGAGCAAGCGCCGGTCGCCCTCTTGATCCCAGAATCGGAGGAAGCCATCGCCGTTTCCGGAGGCGGAGCTGAGCGCAAGCGCCGTCCGGGGGCGCCCCTCGAGGTCGACCATTTCCAGGTGGGGAAGGCCATTCGCGTTGAGCTTCAGCGTGGCGCGGGCGGAACTCGCGGCCAGTCCCGGACCGTTGACCGTAAGCTCCGGCCCGGTGTTCGTCACGCCGATGAACACCTGAGACTCGCCGCTCACATCCGAAACTCGCAATGACGGCCCGGCTTCGTCCATCTGCAGGACGGCGCGTTCGTGGCCGATGTCGTCCACGAGACGGAAGCGGCGGGCGCTGAGCACGGGTTGAACCGCATCAAGCGAGATGGGCGCGTCTTCCAGGGCAAGCACGCGCGGCTCCAGGGCTGCCGCTGCGGCTTCGAGCCGGTCGACTCGCGCGGTGGCGTCGGCAAGCTCCTGCTGCAACCCCACGACTAGCAGGAAGGCGACCGCTGCGAAGGCGATGGCGCCAAGCGGCACGGCCACTAATCCGAAGAGCTGAAGGCGGCGTTTCATCGGTGAACTCCCTCGTTGACGACTTGAGTCTGGTGAGCGGAGCCCGCGCGGGCCCCGGAGCGTCCAGTGTCGCCTGGAACGTACCCTACGGTTCCGACCGCGGTCGCGGTGGCGAGCAATTGCTCACCCAGACGGAGACCCTTGCGGAAACCGGTCGGGGCGGGACTGTGATGCGCCCGTCCGGCTTGACTCCAGCCGCGAATCGAGTTCGGGGCAGGCCCTCCGCCGGCATGACGCAGGGATGACGCAAAGGTCTCCAGACTCGGGTAATTGAGTCGGCGGACGGTTCCCTACATCCGCAGGCGGTCGATCAGCTCCTCATCCAACTCGAATCGCTCGTCGGCGGCCTTGAAGAGATTGGACGAGTACATCGGGCGTCCGTCGCTGCCTTGCCGCGGCCCATGGATCAACCAGGCAATGGAGCCCTCGCTCTTCAGGACCTGCACGGCGGGATAGAGGTCACCGTCGCCGGCGACGAGCGCGACGTGTTGCACGTGCCGTTTGCTGGCGAGCAGCGCCATGTCAAGGCCCAGCAGCAAATCGACCTGCTTCTGCTCGAAGACCGGGTTCCCCCACTCGTCGATGCCGCTCTTGCGGAGATACCCCAACCGCACCTCGAAGCGCGGCAGATAGCGCAGCGCGTCCTCGAAGCGCCGGGAATTCGAATACCGGTCCATTTCCTCCGGCGTTGGGGGGTCGCTCTGATACGGACGGCAGTTGTAGTAGTACGTCCGCAGGACCTCGACCGGATCCGGGCTGTTGTCCTCGATGTGATTCTGAATCTCGTCGACCAGCTTCGTCAGATCGATCCGAACTCCGCCAAACTCGTACTTGAGGACCGACTCCAGGTACGCGCCATCGATAAAAATCGCCAAGCGGGCCATGGGACATGCTCCGTCCATGAAAGGGTTGGGCCTAAGGCCCTCGCCGGTCGATAACCACACGACGTGCGGCGACATTTTCGCTCTGCCGGACCCGGGTCCGCGCCGCGATGCGCGAACCAATCGTCGTTTCCAAGCTGTCGGGCGGATCAACAGATCCGACCCCGCACCGCTTGCGCGGGTGGAATGGCGTTCAGCCGTGCACGCCCAGCCTCAGGGTCGCCGCACTTCAGCCGATATGACTGTAAGCATAGCCACTGTCGCTCGGAAAACCGTGGACGGCGTGCCTCGGTACAAGAGCCGGCGGGCGCGACGGTTTGCCACCCGAGTCAACCTCCGATCGGCGGTGGCGTCTCGCGAAGCGCTCGGCGAAACACCCGATACGCGCGGTATCTCCGCCTGTGTGAGGCTTGGTGGGTATCGGAACAGCCGCGATCGAGGCTTTGATGCGGATTGGCATGGTCACCCTGTGCTCGCTGCGAGGGCAGCGGGACGCAAACCTGGAGAAGATCGAGGCCTTCGCCGAGCAGGCGGCCGCCGCCGGCTGCGACCTGGTGCTCTTCCCCGAATTCTCCGTGCATGGTCCCTGGGTGACCTATGACGCGGACGCCGACCTCGACGACCTGGAGACGCGATCCGAGCCGATTCCCGGTCCCTCGACCGAGCGGCTCGTGCGCATTGCCGCGCGGTTCGAACTGGCAATCGGCGCCGGCATTGCCGAACGCGGGCTCGCGCAAAAGCCGTTCAATGCGTACGTCATCGTTGATGGCGACGGCGTGCGGCACGTCCAGCGCAAGCTGCAACCGACCACCAGCGAGATGGACTTCTATCGAGGCGGCGGCGACGCCATGGCGCCGTTTCAGCTTGGCGAGACGTCGATTGGCGTCACCATCTGCGCCGACAACGAGTCGCCGGCCATCCACGACACGCTCGTGGGTCTCGGCGCTCGCGTCATCATCGAGCCGCACTTCGACTGCATCAAGGATTTCCAGGATGCCGGGGCGTCATGGGACGAAATTCTGAATTTCAACCAGCGCGACACGCTCAAGCGCCGTGCCGAGGACCTGGCCGAACGGCTGGGGGTGTTTGCGCTCTACCTCGACGCCAAGGACCCGCGCGACGACTTCAACGAGCGCCCGGATTGGCCGCACCGGGTCACCGGCAGGGCCGCCGTCTTCGCCCCGGGCGGCGATCTGCTGGCGGCCAACGCCGGCAACGAGGAATCGCTGCTGGTTGTCGATATCCGGTAGGGGCGGGTCTCAGACCCGCCCGCTCGGACACACCGGACGGGCCGGTTGGAAACCGGCCCCTACCGGGGCGTGATCGTGAGACCGTAGGCTGCGGTTATGTTGGCTCTGGCGATCTGATTGTCCGTGGAAGGCCAATCGAGGTGGCCGCGGCGCCGGTCGCCACGGCTTCGTGGTTGTGACTATGCGACGCCGGGCGCGTACTTCATTACGGTCTGCACGCACAACCGCGACGTGCTGTTTGGCCGGATCGCCGCTGACCGCATGGTGTTGAACCGGACGGGCGAGGCCGTGGCGGCATGCTGGGTGGATCTGCCCAAGCACTACGAGCACGACCTTCTGGATGTGTTCGTCGTCATGCCAAACCATATACATGGCATCGTGACCCTCGGCGACGCCCCGACGACGGTAGGGGCGGGTCTCCGACCCGCCCGTTGCAATGGCGGGAATGCCCGCAGGCGTTGGCGATCGCGGACGGGCCGGTTGGAAACCGGCCCCTACCGGGGGCGGAAATCCCGGGTGGGCCGCCTAGCTAATCACGTTCTTGTTCGAAAACGTGATTTCCTCGCTGGTGATGAACTCCAGCAGCGCCGTGTGGCCGTCCTCCGTGGCGCGTCTGGCCCGCTCCAGGGCCGGGCCGACATCGTCCGGCTCGTCCACGCGTTCGGCCCACGCCCCCATGGCCGCCGCCATGTCAGCGTAGTCGCCGCCGATGTCTCGTGTGCGGTACTTCTCGTGCGAGAGCGGCAGATGGCGGGCCTCGATGGCCATCGATGAGTTGTTGAGCACGATGGTCAGAATCGGGATCTTGCAACGCACGGCCGTCTCGATGTCGAGCCCGGTCATCCCGAAGGCGGCGTCGCCCATGTAGTTGACGACGAACTTGTCGGGGGCCGCGAGCTTCGCGCCCAGGCTCAGGCCCAGGCCCGTGCCCAGCCCGTGGGACTTGCCCCAGCCGAGATACGTCCGCGGTCCGCCGGCCTGGTAGAACGGCATGATCTGATCGCGCGGGCTCCCCGAGTCGTGCGTCACGATCGCTTCGTCCGGGTCGACCCGCTGCATGAACTCCCAGATAACCCGATACGGATTGATCGGCTTCGCGTTTGCGGACAGCTTCGGCATCCACTCGCTCAGCCAGCCGCGGCGCAGCTGCTCGATCTCGTCGGCCGGCGCTCCATCGCGGGTATTTGAGCTCCCGCCCAAGAGATCGCGACACGCTTCCGTGAGCCCACGCAGCGCCAGCCGCGCGTCGCCCACGGCCGCCACGTCGACGTCGTAGTCCTTCGCGATGTCGCGCGGGTTGTTGGTCAACTGAACGATGGTTGTCCCGGCCGGAACGGGCATCGACATGATGTGCTTGGTGAAGCTGGTGCCGATCCCGCACACGAGGTCCGCCTGCTGCACGAAGTGCCGCGCGGCCTCGTTCATCACCCCGGAAACGCTGCCCAGGGCCAGCGGGTGCGTCTCGGGAAACGCGCTCTTGCCGGCCATGGTCGTCGCCACGGGCGCGCCGAGCAGCTCCGCGAGCTCGATCAGCTCGCGGCTCGCGCCCGCATAGAGCGCGCCCTGTCCGGCGAGCAGCACCGGATGCCGGGCGTCGAGCAAGGCCTGTGCGGCGCGAATGACGTCGTCCGGATTCGGGGCCGCGACCACGGGTCGCACCGGTCGATAGCTTGCCGGAATGGCGTCGTCGACCTCGGCCTCGGCCACGTCCGCCGGTATTTCGACCATGACGGGTCCACCGGGACCCATTCGCAGCGCGGCAAACGCCCGCCGCATCCTGTCCGCCACGTCCTCAGGCGCGTTCAGGCGCTGGATGGACGTCGTGATCGGGGCATAGGCCCGCACCGAGCTGAACAAGGGGGCCACACCCTCACGGTCCCCCGGCTGGCCCAGCGGCAGCACCAGAATCGGCGACGCGTCGGTGAATGCCGTCGCGATGCCGGAGAAGGCGTTCTCGGCGCCCGGTCCGTACTGCATCGCGAACACGCCGGGCGGATTGCCGTTGGTGACCCGCGAATACCCGTCGGCGATGTCAACGCCCACGCGTTCCTGCCGGCAGATCACCGGGCGGATGCCAACCTCGGCCACCGCTTCGATCACGGGCGTGGTGGGATAGGCGCTGAGGAACTCGATGCCCTCGGCCTGCAGGATGTGGGCAATCGCGAGCGTGGTTTTCATTCGGGGACCTTACGTCGGCACGAGGCAGCCGACGCGTACGCTACCACCGATTTCACACCGGCCACGTGCGCACTGGGATGCTGGAAAGCCGTTCGGGCGCGCCGTCGGTCACCAGCACCGCGTCTTCGATCTTCGCCCCGCCGGTTCCCGGCCGACCCAGGATGGTCTCGAACACCACCACCATGCCGGGCTGGATCACGTCGGTTGAATCGAGCTGAATCTCCGGCAGCTCGTGGACCCAGCAGCCGATGCCGTGGCCCAGCATGCCCGGCGGATGGTCCGGGGTCGGGCGATACAGGCAGTCGCCGAGCCCATTCGCTTCCGCCACGCGCATCCCGGCGCGCGCCACGTCGGCCGCGGCCGTTCCCGGGCGCAGGTCGTCCAGCATCGCTTCGTACATCTGGGCCGTGGCCTCCATGATGTGCCCGACCTCCGGCGACGGGCGGCCGACGGTGGTGACCCGCGAGAGATCGCCGCGGTAGCCGCGATACATCGCCCCGCAGTCCACCTGGACCTGGTCGCCCGCCTGCAGGCTGCGGTCCGTTCGCATGCCCATGCCGTGCGCGACGCTCGCCCCGCTGTAGATCTGCGGGTTGTAGTAGAGGCCGTCGGCCCCCGCCCGCATGAGCGCCTCGTAGACGGCGATTTGGAGCGACCGCTCGTTCACTCCCTCTTGGACGCCGTCCAGAAATGCCCGCCCGCCGTGATCGTTGATCGACATGCAGGTGCGAATCACCTCGATCTCGGCCGGACTCTTGATCTGCGCCACCTCCATGACCAGGCGGGTGGCGTCCACGATCTCGCATTGTGGGTGAGCCGCCTTCAGGCCCAAATAGACCGGAGCGGGCAGATAATCGAAGCCCGCCACGCCGATCCGCGATGCCGTGCGCGGCAGCAGCTCCGGCAGGCTCGACTCGAACTTGTAGGAAATCACCACGTCGTCGACCCACGTCCGCGAGTCCGGATCGTCCCAGAACCCATTCGTCACCAAGACGGCGTCGGGCCGCCCGCCGGGGATCAATAGGAAATACGACACGTCGTGCAGGCCGAGGTCGGGCTCGTAGCCGCCGAGATAGGCCACGGGCCCTTGGCTGTTGCGAACCGAGTACGCCACCAGCGCGTCCAACCCGGCATCGCGCATGCGCGCGGTTACGGCGGCGGCGCGGCGCTCGAATTCAGCTTTGGAGAAGGCCAGCGGATAGCTCACCGAGGGCTCCCCATCTTACGCGTCGGTGCATCGTACGCGCCGACGTGAGTTGGCCGCGGTCGCGAGCGAGCCCTGAGCGGTGCTATTCGATGGCGTGCACGCGCTCCAAGACCAGGTGCGCGGTCTGCTGGACGCCGCCGAGCTCGAAGGGCGGCGTCCGCAGCCGCAGGCGATCGCCCTCAAGCTGATAGAAGCGCTCTTGGTCCGCGCCGCACCAATTCGGAAAGTGGCTGAGCTCGATGTGGTGGACGACGCGATCGGGGTGCACGGTGTAGCGACCGCAGTAGGAGACGTAAGTCTTCATGGCCCGCGCGTACTCGTCGGGCGTGCCTGCGAGACGGTCCTCGGACGCCAGGTTCGGCCGATTGGCGCCCATGATCGTCACCGACATGTAGCCCTCCGGGGTATAGATCAGGTATCCGCTGACGCGCTCCCCATACGGCAGCCGAGTCGCTCCGGACTCCGAGCGCGACTCGTACGACACGAGCCGCCACACCCCAACGATCGACGACTCCGTCATGCGTCGGCGCCCGCTTGCTGATCGGCGCGACTACTTATGTCCGCGCGCCGCTTTCCACGCGGGGAAGCCCTGCATGTTGTCGTCAGTAGGCGGATACACGTCGACGGTGGAGGCGCCGCCCTCGATCAATTCCAGGACGAACTCCTCCTTGAGATCCATTTCCACACCCTCCGCGGCGACTTCCGCGGCAACAATCGGCGGCACAACGGCCGCGCCGTTCGCGTCGCACACGATCCAATCGCCCGGCACAACCGTGCACCCGGCGCAGCGAACCGGCACGTCGTGTCCTATGGGCACCAGGTCGCGCATGTGCGCCGCGCCGTGAATGCCCCGCACGAACACCGGCATCTCCAGTTGCCCGATAGCCTCGGGGTCTCTTACCGCCCCATCCACCACGAACGCCGCACCGCCGCGCTTGGCGACTCGCGTGAGCAGGATGTCGCCCAGCACCCCGGCGCCCAGCTCGCCGCCGGCCTCTGCCACCAGCACCTCGCCGGGCTCGACCGACTCGATCGCCAGACGCTGCGGGTTTTGCGACAAGTCCTCCGGATAGAGATCGGGCCGGTGGGGTGTGTAGCGCAGCGTGCGCGCCCGGCCAACCGCCCGCACGGACGAACCGACCGGGTGCAGCCCGCTGAAATAGACGTTGCGATATCCACGCTGCTGCAGGAGGTGGGTAAGCGTGGCCGTGGACGTGGCGGACAGCAGCTTCTTGACTTCCGAGTCGGGCAAGTTCGTCATGACGGGTGCTCCCTCAGCGAATCTCAACGTGGCTGGCGCCGGCGTCGATGGTGATGTCTAGGCGGTTGGTGGCGCGATCAAAATTGGGCGAAATGTAAACGTCGTCGGACGCTTGCGGAAATCGGCCCTCGTCAATCTGCACGCTGGAAAGCCCGGCGTCGATTTCAATCCGAGCCGCCACTCCGCCGGGCACGGTGATCCGCAGGCTGGCCGCGCCGACCTCGATACTGGCTTCGGTCTTCCGGGCGGCAGCAGGCATCACCAGGTCAATCTCGGCCGCACCGGCCTCAATCTGTAGGTTTCGAAGGCTGAGGTCGCGAAGGTCCAGGTCGATGTCCGCGGCGCCGGCCTCCATGCGGATATCGGTGGGGATCTGCGGCGTGAGATGCAGCGTCCAGTTTTCGGACGGAACCTGCCCGGGAATGAATGAGAATTCCCAACCGGGCGAATTCCTAAGCTTGACGACGCTTCGACCGCCGGATTGACGCGATTCGCTGATCGAGTAAGTGTTGTCGATCGCGCGCGATTCCAGCTCACCGGCGAGCAGTAGCTCGGGCGGCGCCTCGGCGTCGAGCGTCAGCGACCCTGCCCCTACGTTCACTTCGAGTCGCGCCGCGGTGGCTTCGCCAAGGTTCACGGCGATGGCTTCGCGGTGCAGGACCGGTCCCTGGCCGGCGGCCGCCAGACCCCACGCCGCGCCGAATCCGGCGACCAGCACAACCAGAAACGCCGTCGATCCCAGCCAGACCCGCACGCGTGAGAGCGCCAGGCCGGCGCCCACCGCCACCAGCGCAACCGGCCACAAGGACCAGGCGACGGGCCAAAAGTGGTCGGGAAGGACGTCGAAATTCCATAGCAGAGCGACGATCCCGACCAGGATCAGCGCCCCGGCGAAGCCAAATCCGCGTTGGTCCACGCTTGCCTAGCGCCGCTGGTTGAAGATCAAAAGACCGCCAATCGCGATCAAGAGCAATGGCCAGAGTCGCCAGGCGTCAAACCAACCAAACTGGCTCATGAGCGCAGCGGCGCCGATGATGATCAAAGCCGAGCCCACCACAAGCGCGGCGCCGTTGGTGGCGGCGACGTGCCGGGCTGGCGTGCTCGGCTGGCTGCCCTCTGCCTGCTGCGCCGAGGCGTCATCCGGAGCTTCGACGGCGTCGTCCAGCTGTGGCGCGGTCGGCATGACGATCGCCAGGGCCAAATACACGAGCAGCCCCACGCCGCTGGAGAGGAACACGGCCACGACCCAGAGCATGCGGACGATCACCGGGTCCACGCGCAGATACTCCGCCATGCCGCCGGCGACGCCGGTGAGCATGCGATCGACCTGGCTCCGGTAGAGGCGTTGGGTCATGGGGCGTCCTTTGTCAGTGGCGGCCCGGTTCGCAGGAAACAGTTTAGAACTGCCATCGCACGACCGCCCGACGGAAGGTCGAGGGCGCTGCGACAATACGGCCGGCGCGGAGGCGGGTGAAGGAGCGTGGGAAATGTTGCGACTCACACTGGTGGCGTTGCTGCTGGTTGTTGTGGCGGTGGGATGCGGCGAAGCCGAACCCGAGGGATCCAAGACCTACGCGGCCTATCCGGCCATGGACATTCCCGCCGGTGAGCCCTGGGTGATCGTCACCACCAGTCTCGGGCGCATGACGTTTACGCTGTTCGCCGAAGAGGCGCCGTTGGCCGTCAACAGCTTCCTGTTCCTGGCGAACGAGGGCTATTTCGATGGCGTGACCTTCCACCGGCTGATCCCGGGCTTCATGGTGCAGGGCGGTGATCCCACCGGCACGGGGACGGGAGGCCCGGGCTACTCCTTCGAGATCGAGCCGCCGCAGCGGCCCTACGTCCGGGGCGGGCTGGCTATGGCGAACAAGGGCCCGGGCACGTCCAACGGGTCGCAGTTCTTCATCATCCTGGACGATCTCACGGCGCAGGACCGGCTGTCGCCGGACTTCACGCTCTTTGGGCAGATCAAGGAAGGGCACCAGGCATCGTTCGACACGCTGGCCAAGATCGAGGCGGTGCCGGTCGGGACGGCCGCGGACGGTGAGTCGTCGGCGCCGCGGCAGGAGATCACGATTTCGGCGATGAAGACCGGCGTGACGCTCAACTGCTCCGGCGAGGGAGCGATCGGGTTCACCTGCAAGCCGTAAGGCCTCGCTGTTGACGTGGCGTGCTCGGCCGCTGGCGCTGGAGTTCGGCACTGACGTGATCTGACCCCGGAGAAAGGTAAGAGGCGGCTCGCGAACCGCACCTGGCATTGCCCGTCCACCGCATGACCCGCGTGCGACAAAGCCTTGAACGCGCTGCGACAATGCGGCCGGCGCGGAGGCGGGTGAAGGAGCGTGGGAAATGTTGCGACTCGCACTGGTGGCGTTGCTGCTGGTTGTTGTGATGGTGGGATGCGGCGAAGCCGAACCCGAGGGACCCAAGACCTACGCGGCCTATCCGGCCATGGACATTCCCGCCGGTGAGCCCTGGGTGATCGTCACCACCAGCCTGGGGCGCATGACCTTCACGCTATTCGCTGAAGAGGCGCCGCTGGCCGTCAACAGCTTCCTGTTCCTGGCGAACGAGGGCTATTTCGACGGCGTGACCTTCCACCGGCTGATCCCGGGCTTCATGGTGCAGGGCGGCGATCCCACCGGCACGGGGACGGGAGGCCCGGGCTACTCCTTCGAGATCGAGCCGCCGCAGCGGCCCTACGTCCGGGGCGGGCTGGCTATGGCGAACAAGGGCCCGGGCACGTCCAACGGGTCGCAGTTCTTCATCATCCTGGACGATCTCACGGCGCAGGACCGGCTGTCGCCGGACTTCACGCTCTTTGGGCAGATCAAGGAAGGGCACCAGGCATCGTTCGACACGCTGGCCAAGATCGAGGCGGTGCCGGTCGGGACGGCCGCGGACGGCGAGTCGTCGGCGCCGCAGCAGGAGATCACGATTTCGGCGATGAAAACCGGCGTGACGCTCAACTGCTCGGGTGACGGGTCAACCGCGGCTGGATTCAACTGCCGGCCCTGAGCGTCGCAGCGAGGGGCGGGTTTCGAACCCGCCCCGGCGCACTCTCAGCGCACGAACCAGCGGATCGCGTGGCGCGACTCGCTGTCCTGAAAGCGCAGCGTGTAGGGATTGCACAGGCGGCGGATCACGCGGCCGTCACTGCGCAATATCAACCAGCCGAAGTCCCAGGCCCGGGTCGCGTACCGCAGCGGCATTGACGCCCGGACTCTCGGCAGCGGGTGCGTCCCGCCGATGAAGAGCCGTTGCTCCGTGTAGTAGTAGCTCGATCCGACCTGGACGAAGACCTCGTGGTCGACGGCGTCCGATTCAGGTCCGGCTAGGTCCGCACACAGCCCCCGAATCGCGGCCTTCACCTCGCCACCGGCGCCGCAAACGTCGCCCAGCGCCTCCGCCGATCCGTGCGCCATCTCGCCGGCGGCATCGTGCGCCAGAACCTCGGTCCAGTCGTCCCGCACCAGGAAGTCGAAGTGCTCGAAGTCGTAGATGAAGGTGCTGCTCGGGGCGTTGGTGTCGGCATCCCAGCTGTCCAGCACGTGATACTTGGGCATGTCCGGGTGGCTGTCGATCGGCGCCGCGCCGGTCGCGCCGGCGCTGGCCGCCCCGTCGAGATGCGGTCGCGCGATGGCCTGCGTCCCGTCCTGGTTGTAGAGAAAGAACGACATCGACGGCCGCGGGCCAAAGGCGTCCGGCAGGCTCACCGGCTGCCTGAGCGTCATGATGCCCGCCGTCCAGTGGTCCTCGATCAGAAACGTCGTCCGAAACTCGGCCAGCTCGCGCACGATCTCCGGGTTGTCGGACGACGTATCCACATGCTCGTTGTGCCGGAACTCCGTGCCGATGTGAAGGTCGGCGCCCCGCCGGATCGCGTCGGCCAGCGCCTCGAAGCCACCCTCGCGCACTCGCCGCTCGGAGTCGAGCGCCAGCGCCCGCCGCAGCCCGCCCCGCGCACTGCCGGGGGATTGCTCTGCGCCCATCGGGTCACCCTTCTCCGCTTGCCGGATGTGAGGCCGCGAGCCTACACAACCCGAGCCGATGGGGAGAGGCGCGTGAGCCGTCCCAACGAGCGCGTCGGTTTGCTCATACCGTCCAGTCGATTCGCCGTCCAATCGCGCGACCGAACAAATGTGGGACCCAGCGAGAAAACGCCAGCAACGGGCGCGCCAGCAGGGGCACCGGCGGATGCCCATGCTCTGCTCGTCGACGTTCCTCGTCGGTCCAAAGGTCCACGTATAGGCCGTAGGTAGCCGTGATGAGGAATGGCCGCACGATCTTGATGACCACCCACACGAGCGAGGGCAGCATCGCCTTGAACACCGCCCGCGTCCCGTCCGCTTCGTCCAGCGTGAAGGCCAGTGTCGTCAGCACAACCGCCAGCGGCACCGCCGTAGGCGCCGACGACACGATGAACGTGCCGAACACGATGGGGAAGCGGCGTCCGCTCATCCGCCACGACTCGATGGTCGCCAGCGTGGCCGGCAGGTTGCCATGCACCGCGAAGAACGGCGCCAGGAGCGTGCGCGAGTGGATGTAGAGGGCGGCGACGCCAATCAGCACCACCCAGGCCGCCGTCAGGGCCAAGCCCGCCCCGCCTCCGACCGGCGCCTCGTTTCGCTGCCACTCGAACAGATTCAACAGCACGAGGATCGGCGCCCAGAAGATGACCGTGGTGTGCACGTTGGTCCAGAGATAGCGCAGCAGCCACCAGAGCCCCTGCCGCATGGCGTTGATGAAGCCCAGGTTGACGCCGTGGAACCCAGCCGCCACGGCCGTCATCACCACGACCGGCGCGGCGGATGCCGAGATGGCGTTGAGCACGTACAACAGCGCCGATCGGCCGAATCCCTCCGGAATGTCCGATGCCGTCACGTAGGCGGCGACCGCCGCCGGCGCCGCAAAGGCGCTCAGAATCTGGACGTACAACCAGGGGGTTGCCCCCAGGACGCGCAGTCCCCGGCGTGTGTAGTCCAGGGATCCGGTCCAGGTTGCGCTGAGGGTGGACATGCGTCAGCCGATCACGCCGGCCGGGTGCTGATCGGGACTCGAATCCATGCCAACCGTCACCACGGGCTACGCCAAAGGGCCTCATTCCACGCACGATTTTGGCATAGCTGCTCAGGCCGAAATGCCATCGCGGTTACTGCCCGGTTGCGACTGGCTCGGCGATGCCTGGGAGCGCCGCGGCACAACCGGCCAGCCGCTTCAGGCGACCAAGGCAGATATGCTGCGAAAGCCGTTGTGGACTCGAATCGCCTTCCCGCACGACGCCTCATGCCCGATTCACCCATCCAAGCCGTGTTCTTCGACCTCGACGGCACCATGCTCGACCACGACGCGGCCACTCGCGCCGGAGCGCTAGGGATGTTCAGCAGGTACCGAGACCGGCTGACCGGTTCCGACGAGCATCTCCTCCAGCGCTGGGAAAAACTGACGGAACTTCACTTCGATCGCTACCTGCGGGGCGAAACCTCTTATGCGGGCCAGCGGCGGTGGCGGATTCGAGGCTTGTTCGACGTCACACCAAGCGAAATGTCCGACGCCGAAGCCGACGAGGTCTTTTCCGTCTACCGCCGTGCCTATGAAGTGAACTGGGAGCTGTTCCCCGACGTCGTCGACACGCTGGAGGCGTTGCGCAGCTTCCGCCTTGGCGTCATCACCAACGGAGGGTCCGTGCACCAGCGCCAAAAGCTCGAAGGGGTTGGCATCTTGGACCGCTTCGCGGCAGTCGTGGCTTCAGAGGACGAAGGAGTGGCGAAACCCGACTCCGAAATCTTCAAGGTGGCCTGCCAGGCTGTAGGTGCGCCGCCGTCGGCGTGTGTGCACGTGGGCGATCGCTTGGCCGTGGACGCGATCGGGGCCCGCGACGCGGGGCTCACGGGTGTTTGGCTCGACCGACACGATTCGGGTTCTAGACCGCCGGGCGTCATACGAATAACCCGCCTGACCGAACTGCCGGCGCTGATCTTGGAGTCCTAACGCCCGTCACCTCATGTTGCCGCGCACCATTCGAACCAAACGGCTGACCCTGCGACCGCACCGGTCGGATGACTTCGAGGCGATGTGCCGGTATATGACGGCCTTCGCGAGTTCCGAGGACTCTTCCGCGTCGCGCGGAGTCGACCCCGAAGCGGCCGCGCGGGACTGGCTAGAGCGCGCTCAGCGGTATGACTGGCGCACCGAGCCTCACTGGGGCGTGTGGTGCGACGAGGAGCTCATGGGTGGCGTGAGCCTGCGAATCGATGAAGCGAACCGCCGCGCTGAGATCGCCTACGAGGTCGCTAGCGCGCACCGGAATCGCGGCGTTGCAACCGAGGCCGTCCGAGCGGTCATCGAGTCTGCATTCGCTGCCGAACCGGATTTGAACCGCATCACGGCCAGGGCAGACGCGCGCAACCAGCCGTCAATCCGTGTCCTGCACAAGCTGCGCATGCGCTATGAGGGCACATTGCGCGAGCACTTGGCAGCCTCCGGCACCTCCGCGGACGAGGTGCGATACGGGCTCCTGCGGCGCGAATTCGAACGCTCCCCGCGGGCACGCGCCGTTCCCTGGCGCGGCTGGCCGCGCATGGGGATCGATCCGATCCGACTATGGGATCTCCAGCTTGCGGATCTCGTGCACCTGAACACCTACTTCGTCAACACGTTTCTGGGAGACGAACGCGGCAACCCGGGACTTTTGCGCGAGTTTGGGGATCGCCTGTATGCGGCGCTGATGCCGCTGCCTGACGTGGTCGAGCACTTCTCCCAGGCGTCTCCCGCGTTCAGTGCCGGACTGCGCGAGGCGCGGGTAGATGCGTTGGAGCTGTCACCCGAGGAGCTGCGATCCACGCAAGAGGCGGTCCTGCAACGCTGCGCCTGGAACCTGGGCATGGCCAAGTCGCCGTCAACGTGGGATGCGCTGCCGTGGAGCTATTGGGACCCTCGCGAGATTCACGACCGTGTGGACGTCCGCGATCGCGTGGTCCTGGATATTGGCGCGGGCACCGGCCAAGCCACCCTGCGGTGCGCGCCGTACGCCGAGCGGGTGTTCGCGCTGGAGCCTGTCGCCGTGCTGCGTGCATATACCGAGCGGAAGCTGGCCGCGCTCGGATTTCACAACGTCACCACATTGGACGGACTTCTGGAGCGGGTACCGCTGGCGGACGACGCGGTGGACGTGGCGATCCTGACCAATGGGTCGTTCGGTTGGAAGCCGGATGACGAGCTGCGCGAGATCGATCGTGTAGTGAGGCCCGGCGGGACTGCGCTCATGTTGGCGCCGTGCCGACCGAGCGATTCGGACATCTTGGACGGAATCCGTCGCGCGGGCTACGAAGCGTTCGACCTCGAGATGCCGACAATGGGGACGTTCCCGGGCTTCATCAAGCGGTTCGGCTAGTGTTTGCCGTCCGTTGAACCGTCTCGACCACGCGTCCGCGTTGCGCTCGGCCATACCGGTTGATCGCAATGCCAAGCATGCGTGGTGCCAAGGCCTCCGAATCCTGCAACGCCATGACCGCAATTCCTGATCCTTCACCGTACGAGCGGCACGACTCGCTGACGGTTGCGACCTACGACCACCTCGAAATCGTTCACAACCTTGCAGATACCGACTTCTACGTTGACCTTGCATGCCGGTCGGGTGGACCGGTTCTGGAACTGGGGTGTGGAACTGGCGAGGTCCTGTTGCCGATTGCCCGTGCCGGCGTCGAGGTTGTGGGGCTCGATTCCGCGTCGCCAATGCTCGACCGCTGCCACGCCAAGCTAGCCCGTGAATCCGGGAGGGTTCGGCGGCACGTGCAGCTGGTCCACGCCGACATGCGGCGATTCGACCTCGATCGGTCGTTCAACCTCGCAATCGTCCCATTCGGCGGGTTCATGCATCTCCTCACGCGAGACGATCAAACAACGTGCCTCCGCAAGGTCATCGATCACCTCGGGCCTGGTGCCCGACTTGCCATTGACATACCCAGTCGCCAACCGCGCTGTTTTGCCGAGCCTGGGCCTGCGGACTGGCGACTGGACGACGACCTGATATCACTCTCGGACGGCCGGCAAGTCGCACGGTTTTCCCGGTCCGTTGTCCGGGACAAAGGGCAGCAGGTGTTCGACTTCGAAGTCGCATTCGAGGTTATCGGTCAGGACGGCCGTTCGAATCGCGCGGTGGAACGCATGCCGTTGCGGTATACGTCCCCCGCGGAGATTGAGCAGCTTCTCCGCGGCGTAGGGCTGGAATTCGAACACGTCTATGGCGGGTTCGATCACCAGGCATTCGACGCTTGCCGCTCAGCCGATTTCGTCGTCATCGCCCGCTCGGTGCATAGTTGAGGTCGAGGAGTTTAGGAGGCCGGTCGGCAGCCCCCGAGCACCGGCATCAATACCGGTCCGGCCAGAAGCAGTAGCCGTCATTGCGTGGGAAAAGCCCCGCCAGCACATCGTCGGCCGCGCCAGTCGCGCGCGCCTGGCCCATGTCCCGAAGCTCACTAAACGTCCGGTAGCCGAACAGGAGCTGGACGAGACCGAGCCGATCTATCGACAGCTCGGCGGGCGGCGCCGAGCCGCCAAGCGCAAACCGCCCATCGCCGATATCGGTCTTCACGTGGAGCACCTCTGGAACCGGCAAATCGCTGGCGGCTGCCTGAGCGGTGAGTGTCGGCGTGCGCCTCTCCAGCACGGCGCCCAGGTCAACGATGCACGCCATGTAGCCGGCGTTGTCCGGGCGTGTCACCACGGGCGTGCCGCCGCATCGGGTCAGCAGCGGGCCCAGCCCCGTGTCTGGAGGCAGACAAGCCAGCAGGCCTGTCGCGCCGCGCGCTCTGGCCACCTCGGCCAAACCGCCGGCCAGGGCTAATCCGGCGGCGTTATCTCCCGCCACCGCTTCCGACACCACCAGGCAATCGTCCGTCAGCTCGGTGTCGACCACCGCGTAAGCCGCCGGACGTCCCCGCGCGTCACGACTCACCAAGGCTTGCGTCTTTCGGAACCAATCCGAGCCCTGTCTGGGACCTCGCCACGCGCCTTCGCTTCGGACGACCGAGCCGTCGAGCGACCCGTAGGCCGCGTTGCACACCCGGGCGATCGCATCCCAGTCCGAGGTCTGGATGTCTTCGAGCGAAGCGGTTGGACCGTCCGTCTCGAGGGCGTCGAGTTCGATCCGGATTTCGTACTCCGGGCAGACCGTGGCGTAGCCGAAGCGGTGATAGAAGTCCGGAATCCCGAACAACGTGCTGATCGCGTAGCCCCGCTCAGCCGCATACCGCTCGCACATCTCCATCAGGCGCCGCGCATAGCCCTTCATGCGATGCGGCTCGGGCGTCCCCACACCGGCGACGCCGGCGCTGCGAAGCTCCTCGCCCCACGCCCGCACCGTGACGTCGACGACCCAGAGTTGGCTGACCAACTCCCCGTCCGCGTCGAGCCACAGGTGGTCGACGATCTCCTTGGACACCCAGCCGGCGGCCTCGCCGGCATCGTTGAGCGTCACCGGCACGCGCTCGACGAACTCCTTGAGCGCCGTGCCATCATCATCCACGCCGACGGGGTTCGAGCTGGCGCCCGGCGTCATTTCACCTCGAGATTCCGTCGCTTCGCCACTGTTCATGCCGCGGAGCATAGCCGTCTACGTGTGCCACCATGCCGCCGCGCCGACGGTTGAGGACTCCGCTATGTTGAAGGGCATCGACCCGCTCCTGGGGCCGGATTTGCTGCGCGTGCTCGCGGCAATGGGGCACGGCGACGAGGTCGTGATCGCCGATGCCAACTTTCCGGCCGAAGCCAGCGCCCGTCGTCTGGTGCGCCTCGACGGCGTCGACGCCGCGCGCGCCGCCCAGGCGATCTTGTCGGTGCTGCCGCTCGATGAGTACGTGGACGCTCCGGCTGCGGTCATGGCGGTGGTCGGCGACCCGGATGCCGAGTTGCCCATCGTGGACGAGTTCCGCCGCATCGCCGAGGCGGCCCACGGCGCGCCGGTGAGGCTCGAGCGAGTTGAGCGCTTCGCCTTCTACGAGCGGGCGCGGCAGGCCTTCGCGATCGTGGCCACCGGCGAGCGGCGACCCTACGGCAATTTGATCCTGACCAAGGGTGTGCTGTAGCCGGACAGGCTCAGTTCACTCGACGCAATCCGGCATGCAGTTCCATCCGTGACGGCTGGCCTGACATGACGGTTGGCGATACCATCCGCGAATTGGAGATGGCCTGCTGAGCCTCCAGGAGCCTGCCACCGAGTGATTGTGACTGGGCCGCGCGTACCGGCCGGGCGGTACAGATCGGACGGGCCTTCCCAATTGCCGGATGACGCTATTTCGATCAATCACCCACCAAACAGCCTCACGGGATGACAAAGGAGAACTGCCGTATGTTGACCATGTCGAGAAGGTCCGTCATGGCAATTGCGCTGATCGCCGTCATTCTCGGGGCGGCCTGTTCTGAGACCGAAGCGGTTGCGGAGAAAGAGCCTATCGTCTTTAGCGACCTGAACTGGACTAGTGCGCAGTTTCAGAATCGCGTCGCCCAATACATCGTCGAAAAGGGCTATGGCTATCCCACCGAGGTGGTGTTCGGCGCCACGTTGCCGCTGTTGCAGGGACTGCGCCGAGGCGACACCCAGGTCACCATGGAGATCTGGCTGCCGAACCAGGAGGATGCCTGGGTGGAGGCTCTGGCAGCGGGCGACGTCGAATTGGTCGGCGAAAGCCTCGGCCGAGACTGGCAGTCGGCGTTCGTGATCCCTGCATACCTTCAGGAGCAATACCCTGAGTTGGACAGTGTCGAGGATCTGAAAGACGAAAAGTACAAGGCGCTGTTCGCCACGGTCGAAACCCGCGGCAAAGCGCGCCTCGTATCGTGCGTCATAGGCTGGGTATGTGAGGAAATAAACGCCGAGCAGATCGAGGCCTACGGACTTTCCGACCACGTCCATATCGTGAATCCGGGAGACGGAGCCGCGGCGAACGCCGATCTCTACGGCGCATATGAACGAAGGGAACCGTGGCTCGGCTACCAGTGGGGAACGAACGATCCCGCGGCCGAGCTCGACTTGGTCCGATTGAAGGAGCCCGCATACAGCGATGAATGCTGGGCTACGACCAAGGCTTGCGCCTACCGTGAGGCAACGATATCCATTGCCGTGCATCGAGATATTCCCGGTAGGGCGCCGGAAATAATCGAGATGCTCCGGGCCTGGAATCTGAATCTTGAGAGCTACAAAGAAGTCGGCAAATGGCGGCTTGAGAATAGGGATGCGAGTATCAACGAAACAGCCCTCTGGTGGCTGAAGAGCAACGTGAGCGTATGGTCGGGCTGGGTTACGCCCGAGGCCGCCGAAGCCATCAAGTCCGCGCTCGACGCCAATGAAATTCCCGACGGCTGGCCAACTGAATAGCCAGGTCGACGCCGCCCGCTGAACCTCTAAACCAGCAGCGGCGCCAGAAACTGCTGGGCCAGCAGCAATCCCTTGAGCGCGTCGTGCGTGGGATCGGTCCTGGCGCTCCAGAACGGGTCCTCGTGCTCGACGACCAGCGGACCGTCGTAGCCGATCTCCAGTAGCGCGGTGATGTAGGCGGGCCAGTCGATCACGCCGAATCCCGGAATCCGAAAGCGATAGGTTCCCTGGCCGATCCGCCCGCGCTCGACGCCGATGACGCCGAACCGGTAGCGCGCCTCCGGCAGGATTTCGGTGTCCTTGGCGTGCGCGTGGTAGATGCGTGAGCCGAACTCCCGCGCCGCGCGCAAATAGTCGATGCCCAGCCAGGCCAGGTGCGACGGATCGAAGCACAGCCCCAGCGCCTCGTGCGGGACGGCGTGGAAGATTGCCTCCCAATGCGCCGGGGCATAGGCCAGGTTGCGGCCGCCGTCGGCCCAGTTCTCCATCACCAGACGCACGCCAACCCGTTGCGCGTGATCCAGCACCGGCGCCACGCCCTCGGCGAAGAGGCGCACGTTGGCGTCGAACCCCAGGTCCGGCGCCATCTGGTGCCCCAGCCAGGCTATTGAGATGTGCTCGGCGGCGGCGTAGTCCAGCGCCTTTCGGGCCTCGGCCGCTTGCTCGGTCCGTGTCGCCGCGTCGGTGGCGATGGGCTGGCAAACCATGCCCGTGGTGGACGTCGGTTCCAGGCCGTGGCGCTCGCAGATGGCGCGGGCGTCGGGCTGGAACAGCGGCACGTCGATGGCCTGATAGCCGTTCGCCGCGCCCCAGCGCACGAACTCCTCAAACTCGATCGGCGGAAAGTGCCCGTTGTGGAAATAGCCGAGCTTCACGGCGCCCTCGTTCTAGCCCAGAGGTGCGCGATTGTGGGCAGTGCCGCGGGCGATGTCCATGTCGCGATCGCGCCAGCGCAGTTGAGCTATGCGGTCCACGAGTGGTGAGTCTGTGGCCGTGTGGCTCGGGGAGATGTGCCTATCCCCTTCGGTAGCCTGCGGTTGCAGGACCTGGTGTGGGACTCATGAGGAGAGCACGTGAAACCGAATTCGCTCTCGGCGCGCCAGGCGAGTCAGATTCTTGGCGGCGTCGGTGTGTCGGGGCCGATAGGCATCGAGCTGGTTCACGAGCGCAATCACGTCTGGCGACTGGTCTGCCAAGCCGGATCGTTCTTTCTGAAGACACATACAAAGTCCTGGTATGCGGCGCATGGCGACTCGCACGCCTTTCCCGTCATCCACGAGTCTGGCGCCTGGCGATGTCTCGGGGCGCACCGACTCGCAACGCCGGAGGTCGTCGCAGCGGAGATGGGTACTGCCAACCCACTGGGACGACCGTTCCTATTGACGCGCGAGCTGGCCGGGCAGTCGCTGGGCGCCGTTCTGCGAGAGCGCCCTGCATTCAGCGCACCGCTCAGAGCCGTCGGCGACTACCTGCGACGGATGCACGCGATTGCGTTCACGTTTCCTGGCTATGTCTCCAGCGAGCGGGGGCCAACCTCGCCCCTGCAGCCTGGCAAGTGGCGGCACCGCTGCTGGACAGTCGAATCGCGACAGAAACATGCCCGGGACACGCTTGAGGCAGAGGCCGGCGGGCTCTCTGTGGATGTGCGTGGGCGCATGGAACGGGCAATCGACTCCATGCCCGACCGCCTGAGGTCAAGCTACGAGCCGCCCCGCTTCGTCCATGGGGATTGCCACGCCAACACGTTCTTTCTCGTCGAGGACGGCGACGAATGGCATGTCACCGGGACCGTCGATATGGAAGTGGCATCAGCAGGCGACGCTGGTGAGGACCTCATGAAGCTGTGCGTCGAGCTCGCCGCGCTGTTGCCGGCATCCGACCGCTGGTGGGAGGCCTTGTTTGACGGCTATGGCGCCACGCCGGAGTTTGACCACATCAAGCTTCGGCTACTTGGAATGGAGCCTACGGAGTTCGCGTGGATCGACGGGTGGCCAAAGCGCTGGAATGATGTTGCCCAACACATTTTTGACGCCAGATCGTGGAAGCAACTGTTAGATCTGGGATAGCCGCGCCGAGGCGACCGCTCTTTTCCCGCACTTCATTATAGCCCCGGTTTTCCGAATCCTCGGCGGGAATCGGCACTGACGGCGGCGGCGATTGCCGTCACAGTGTTGGGGTCGTGAGGCCGTGGACAACTGAACCCAGAATCGCCGCCAACCTAGAAACATCCAGAGATTCCGAATCGGCCGCCATCGTGCGGCAAGAGCTCCGGCGACGCTGGCGCGCTGTGGCGCTTGCGTCGGGGCTCATGGTGGGTGGCGCGGCCGCCAGCATCGTTCCGGCGCTGCTGGTCGCCGCGCTGATCGATCACGCCCTGCCCGGCGGCGACCTCGGCTTAGCGGCGGTGCTCGCCGCCGGGATGGCCGGAGCGGGCCTCGCGCTGCTCGTTCTGTCGTCTATTGAGAGCTACATGCGGGCCTCGATCGGCGAAGCCGTGTCGCAGCGCCTCCGCCGGAAGGCATTCGACTGCGTCTCGTCCGCCGAACTCGTCGAGCTCGAGCAGATGCCCTCGCAGCAGCTCGTGTTTCGACTCACCAGGTCATGCGGGCGCATCGGCGAGATGTATGTATCGGAGTCGTTGCTCCCCGCGGCCTCTCACACACTGCTGCTGGTCGCCGCGCTGGCGGCCATGTTCGTCATCGCCTGGCCGCTGGGACTCATGGCCGTCGTGGTGATTCCAGTCCTGGCGCTTGGCGTCGGCCGCCTCGGATCACTTTCCACGCGTCTCGACCGAGAGTTCTTTGGGCATCTCGAGCGCGGTCAAGGATTCCTTCAGGAGGTGCTTGCCGGCATTCGCGTGGTCCGCGTGTTCGACGCCACGGCGCACGAGCGCCGGCGATGGCTTGACTGGATCCACGAGCACTGGCGCGCCAAGGCCAAAACGGTCGCCCTGCACGATGTGGTGATTGCCCGCATCGGTCCGGCCGCACAGGCGCTCGTCACCGCGGCGGCATTTGGATTTGGCGCCGTCCTCATCGCCGGCGACCACCTGTCGCTCGGCGGGCTGATCGCGGCGGCGGCGCTGGCGCCTCGGGCCTATGTGTCCGTGCAGCGCCTGCTGACGCTCCAGGGAAACCGGGCGCGCATCGACGCGGAGTATGAGCGCGTGGATGCCCTGTTCGGCCTGGCCCCGGAGCGAGTCGGCGGCAGGACACCGCCGCGGCTGCCGGCGGCTGATTCGGGATCTCGGATTGAGTTTCGGGATGTCACATTCCGCTACGCGCGGGAAGACGCGGGCGTCTTTGGCGTCTCGTTCTCGGTCCAGCCGGGTGAGTTCCTCGGCATCGTGGGGGAAACCGGCAGCGGCAAGTCGACGCTGCTGGATCTCATGGTCGGCTTCTATGCGCCGCATGAGGGAGCGGTGCATGTCGATGGGGTCGACGCGCGCGAGATCGATCTCTCGTGGCTGCGCCGGCAGGTCGGCTTTGTGCCTCAGGAGCCCAAGCTGTGGGACGCGACCATCGCCGACAATATCCGCTACCCGACGGGCACGGCCGGTGACGCGGAGTTGCGGCAGGCGCTGCGGGACGCCCAGCTCGACGACTTCCTCGCCAGACTGCCGCAAGGGCTCGAGACCATTGTTGGCGAGCTGGGCCACGGTATTTCCGCCGGCGAGAGGCAACGGATCGCCATCGCACGAGCGCTGCTGCGCGACCCGCGCCTGCTCATTCTGGACGAAGCCACGGCCTCGTTGGACGCGGCTACCGAGCGAGACCTGCGACTCGCGCTCGCATCGTCACGGCGCGGCCGCACCCTGATCGTCGTCACCCACCGCATCGAAACGGTGATGGGCGCGGATCGAATCGTCGTGATGGACCGCGGCCGGGTGCTGGAGCAGGGGACGCCAGACGAGCTGCTCCAAGCCAGCGGCCGGTTCGCCGGCTTGCGCCGGGCTCAGACAACGGACGAGGCAGCGGATCGGCCGGGCTAGTACAGACCAGGCTCAGCCCAAAGCGCCCCCGTTCTTGCGCCGCTAGCGGCCGGAAGCCCACCTGGCTCCCACGGCGGCTCGCGAGCAATCTCCCTACACGGACGCTTGTTGACCGGCGTCGCGAGGCTTGCTGGCAACGAGAAGATACGAGCCCGGGAGTTTTTGAAGACGCTCCAGATCGTCGCCGAAGCGCCAGGCAGCCGTACTTGGAAACTCTGTCAAGCGTTCAACTCGGAGCCCGGCCTGCGCCACGCTGGTGACGATGTCGCCCAGGGGCCAGGTCCAATCCCACTTCGTCTCAGGGGCGTCTTTGGCGCCGGGGAAATGGCACCACCCTGTGGACGCTTCGGGCCGCCGGTCGAAGTAATCCGCCGCGATTGTGATCGCCCCCTCCCGCACCTCGACGCGGGCGATGACCGGATGCTCCTCGCGCACGATGAGCCGTCCCGAGGGTTTGAGCAGACCGTGGATCGTCGCCGCCCAGCGGTCGAGGTCTGGCAGCCAAACGAGGGCGCCGCCGCCCGTGTAGACGATGTCAAACGACGCCGGGCGGAGCAGATCGCGAGGAAGCGCAAAGACGTCCGCGGCCACGAAGTCAGCCGGTATCCCGGCGGCTGCGGCCTTGGCGGTGGCCAGCTCGACCTGCTTCGAGCTGATGTCGACACCAGTCACCTCGGCGCCGACATTCGCCCACGAGAGCGCCTCTTCCCCGCTCCCGCACTGCAAATGGCACAGCCGCAGTCCCCGGACGTCGCCGGCGGCCTCCCGATCGCGCTTGTCGAGCACTGACCCGCCCTCGGCAAAGAAGTCCGCCGCCGGCCAAATCTTCTGGCGCTTGTCCGCAATTGCGTCCCAGGCGACGCGATTCGCGGCGGTGTAGGGGTTGCCGGGATCGCCGGATCCGTCCGGCACGGTGCTCACGCGAGATGCACCCAGCAGCCGGTGGTCAGACCGGCAGGTCGCCCTGAATCGTGGTGCGGTGCATGTGGCGCGTGTATTTCGGGTCGAATGCCGTGGCTTGGTGCAGGGTGCAGCGGTTGTCCCAAAACACAATGTCGTGCAGCCGCCACACGTGCCGGTAGACGAACTC
The DNA here is from genome assembly GCA_026708035.1 of Chloroflexota bacterium. Lineage (NCBI taxonomy): Bacteria > Bacillati > Chloroflexota > Chloroflexota bacterium. The sequence continues at coordinate 116,144 of JAPOVQ010000014.1, forward strand.
AGGTTGCGTGGCGTGGTCGTTGAGCTCTTGCAGCAGCGCCTGGCCCTCGGCGTCGTCCATGCCGTCGATCCCGGCAACGAGCGACGGGCTCACGTACAGCGCCTTGCGACCGGTTTCCGGATGCGTGCGCACCAACGGATGTATGGCCGTGGGCACCTTGGCCGCCTGCTCCGCGGTAAGCGTGGGCCGCTCCATTGCGGATTCCTGAAACCGGCGATTGATGAAGTCGGCGTAGGAGTGCCGCAGGCGGAGCCCGCTGATCCGCTCCTTCATTTCGGGCGACAGCGTCTCGTAGGCCGAGTAGAGGTTGGCGTATAGCGTGTCGCCGCCGGTCGGCGGGATTTCTAGCGCGTAGAGCAACGATCCCAGCGAGGGGAGCCGCATGTAGGACAGGTCGCTATGCCACTCGCGCCCCGCGTCTTGCAGCCCGACGGGCACACCGTTCACGTGCTTGTTGGACAGCACCAGGACCTCGGGCTGCTCGGGCAGCAGGAACTGGTTCAACACGTGCAGCTCGAGCTTGCCGAACCGGCCGCTGAACGCCGCGTGGTCCGCCGGCGAGATCTGCTGGTCGCGGATGACTACCACGTTGTGATCCAGTAACGCCCGGTGGATCGTCTGGAACTGCTCGTCGTCGTCCGGCTGTGTGAGATCGGCGCCAATGACTTCGGCGCCGAGGGCGGGCGAAATCGGCCTGACCTCGATCGCCATGGCGCCATCTCGATTTCGGGGAGCCCCCGCGCGTTCCGCGGGAATTGGGGCGCCAATCGTAGCAGCGCCCCGCCGAAATCCGGGCTACCCCGAGGGCGCCGTCAACGGGGCCAGCAGTTCATCGGTGATGTAACGTCCCAGGCCGAAGATCTTGCGATCGGCGTACCACAGGATGCGCTCGCCGCTGTGCTCCGTGACGCTGGCGTACATCGAGAGCCACTTCATGTAGAAGGGAAACACCCCGATGTTCTGCGTGTCGAAGAGCAACTGGGGCTGGCTGAACCAGATTGGCTGGTGGGCGTCGGGCCGGAACTCGCCCACGGCGATGAACTGTGGGCGACGCGCATGAAAGTCGCGTGGTCCGCGGCCGCCGAATCCGTGCCCGTCGTGGTTTTGCAGCATGAGCAGAAACCGGCCGTCGTCCAGCGCAAAGATGGGGCATGGCGAGACGGGATTGAGCATGGGCCGGCCATCGTCGCGATTCAGCAGCGGCTCCGTCGGGCGCCAGGTGACGCCGTCGTCGGTCGAAACCGTGTACCAGATCTGCCCCGTCGCCGTGCGCGCCACGGTGAACAGGCGGCCGTCCGGCAGCAGCACTGCGCTCGGCTCCTCGCAGTATGAGTAGTTCCGCGAGGCCTCCGGCTCGTAGGGCACGGGCACGCGAATGGCCGTGTCGTCGTCTTGCAGCCACGTGATCTCGACGTCGCGCGGATGCGGTGACTCATCGATGTTCTCGAACCGCATGAACTCCGCCTGGCTGTCGCGGCGGGACATGGTGAAGTCGTCCTCGCGGCGCGCGGTCTTGACGTACGAATTCGTCCAGCGGGTGAAGCCGATGATTGGGCGATCCTTCGCGTCGCGGATCGGCTTTTGCCACACCACGCAGTTGGCGCCGATGGAGCGATCCGGATGGTCGTTCGCGCTCGAGCGATAGGGAATCACGACCTCCCCATCGATCCAGGATCGGCCGTCGTCGTCCGAGTACTTGCAGCGCAGAAAGCTAGTCTGATAGCTGTCGCCGATGGCGCGACCGTGGTTGTAGAAGCAGTAGATGCGCCCGCGCCGGCTGATGACCGGAAACCCGAAGGCGCTCACCTGCCCGGGCTTGGCCCCCGGACCGTCGATAACGCCCACCGGCGACCACGTCCGGCCACCGTCGGCGCTGCGTGAGTACGCCACCCGATAGTCGGCCCCGTGCGGTTGGCTGGCTAACGCGAAGATCGCCAACAGGTCGCCGCCCGGCGTGACCTCCACCAGGACGTGGTCCACCGCCTCGATCCAGTACGAGGGCTCCTTGGGCAGATAGAGCACCAGGTCGGGGTCGGTGCGCCGCCAGTCCTCGCTGAAGCACTCGTGGTCGCCAGGGATTGTCTTTGTCATTGATTCACCAATGCCGGCTTGTCGCTGTGGCCGTGCTCACAGCCTAGCGGCATGCGGAGGCAACCGCCTTCGTCGATCGCGGGAGCGGCACGCGGGCTAGCTGCGGGACGGCTCGCTCATCTCCTGGCGGGCCTGGCGGACAAGCTCAGGCAGATGGCCGTCATTGGCCAGCCGCTGCTCCAGGTGCCGCATCCGGCGCGGACCCGCCGTGCGAATCATCACGTCGCCGTACGCTCGCTCGGCCCAGAACCTGACCATCGTCGCAATGTCCTCTCGCAGCTCGTCCACGTCGTCGTCACGGAAGCGCTGGGACATATTGATGGTGAACATGCGCCGGCGGGTTCCGCCGCCGAACGCCGCGTGCTTCAGGTCGTGAATGAACAGCACCATGTCACCCGGTTGCGATTCCAGCGCCACCGCGGGCATGTCGCGGCCCGCGACGCCCAGTTGCTCGTCGACCGTTGCCGACCGACTGCTCGGCATGATCCGCTGCAGCGACTCGGCATAGCCGTCACCGCGATGATGGCTGCCGGGAATCACCCGCAGGCATCCCGAGTCTCGCGTGACGGGATCCAGGTAGAACGCAATCTTGATTGAGCGGTATTTCGAGCCGGCGAACCCGTCCGAGTGCCAGCGCGTGTCGCCCACGTAGAAGTTGCCGTCGCTCCCGTTGTAGTTGTAGTCATCGCCAAGCAACGCGCTGACGACACCGTCCACCCGCGGGTCGTCCAGCAGCGCGCTCAGATATTCGCTCTGGTCGATGAACGGCACCAGGGCCGACCGGCGCTCATGATCGTGCGCCTGTCGGTTGTGGCCGCCGCCGTGATCCGCCCACACCCGTTCAAACTCCTCGGTGATCTTTTCGGCTTCGTGGGCGAAGGCTCCCGGAAAGACCAGGTAGCCGAAGGTCTCGAAGAACGACAATTGCTGGTCGGAGAGCGTCATGGCGCCGACCCTTCATCCAGGCGACCGCACGGAGTCAATTCTAGCGGCGAGCAGGCCATATGGACCGCGGAATCACGCCTCGGTTCTGTCGTCACGCGCTCGCCGCGCCCGCTCCAAGACTCCCTCCACGAACGCCTCTTTCCCCGCCGTGTACTCGCCCCGGCTGTTGGGAAGTCTCCGCGCCAGGCCAAGCTTCAGTTGCTGGTACTCCGCCGCTACGTCCGGATGGCTGCGCACGTACTCGCGGAAGAGCAGCATCGCCTCCCATTGGGGGTGGGTCACCTCGAGCATATGCAGCTGGTGCGTGCGGCGGCCCTGCGCATTGAGCCGACGAAAGAAGTGCCGCCGCGGCATGCCGCGCTCGCCGCGAAACTCCCATCCGATTTCGGCCAACGGCCCGAAGGTGACTCGGGCCTCGTCCCAATCGCGGACCCCGACCAGGATGTCGATGGTCGGCTTTCCAGCCATGCCCGGAATGGCGGTGCTGCCTGCGTGCTCGATGCGCAGGACGTGTTGACCGATGCACGCGGCAATCTCCGCGCGTTCCCGCTCGTACATGGCCGGCCACTCTGGATCGTAGGGAACGACAGCCAGGCGCGTCTCCGCCGGCACGCGAACGATCGGGCGTTTCGCCTCAGCCATCCGTTGTGGGGCAAGTGCCGCGTGCCCGCTCGAGAACTCCCTGGATGAACGGCGCTTTCGCCTCCTGGTAGCCGGGCCCGTCAAGGTTTCTGCGCGCGAGATCAAGTTTGAGGCGTTCGTAATCAGCCGCGGCATTGGGATGGCCGCGGAGGTAGTTGCGAAACGACAGCATGGACTCACACTCCGGGTGCGTCACCTCGAGCATGTGCAGGTGGTGCGTGCGGCGCCCGCTCACGGCGCCCCGGCGAAAATAGTGCCGGCGCGGGATGCCGTGCTCGCCAACGTATCCCCATCCGATGTCGGTTAGCGGCGCAATGGTGATCTTGGCTTCGTCCCAATCGCGCACGCCCACAAGAATGTCAATCGTTGGCTTGGCAGCCAGTCCAGGAATGGACGTGCTGCCAACGTGTTCGATTCGCAGGGTGTGCTGGCCGATACACGCGACAAGCTCCGCGCGCGCCTTCTCATACATGGCTGGCCATTGCGGGTCGTAGGGCTTGAGGACTACACCCTCTTTGATGTGCACCCACTTCCCCCGACCGTTCCTAGACGCGGAGCGTGCCGGCTCAGCCATCGATCCTCGGCACACGCCGGAGGAGATTCTGCTCGGCCGGCGGCAGTGTCCGGTAGAACGACTCCAGCAGCATTGGCGTGTCCTCGTTGGCCTCCAGCCGCAGTTCGCCTTCGAGGTGGTACCAGTCGCGGTTGTAGACGATCACCGCGAAGGGCCGCGGCGCATCGGTTCGATTGGCCGTGCCACGGTGCAGCGTGCGGGCATCGCTGATCAGCACGTCGCCGGCGTGGAGCAGCAGCGGCGCGAGCTCGATCTCCCCCGCCGCGAGCCTGGCCTGCGCCTCGTCGCGCGTGAGGTGCTGGGTGCGTTCGGATGTGCTGTAGGGTCCGTTCTCGAGGGTCATGTCCACGCTCGTGAACCGCACCGAGAGCGTCGGAGGCGGATAGCGCAGGTCCGGCTGCTCGGGAAACAGCGGGCGAATGTCCGAGTGCACCTGCTGGTCTTCGGATCCCGCGATCGGCGTGTCGGTGCCGTAGTAGGCGATGAACATGTCTTCGCCCAGGATGCGTCCGACAATCTCGTTAACCGTGTCGTCGCCAAAGAACGCCGACTGATAAAACGGCGGGGCGAAGGGCAGGCCGATGGCCCAGCGGTTTGCGCGTCGATTTCCCTCGGGGATGCGGGCTGCCACCTGCCCCAGCAGCGGTAGGAACCCCTCATGGAAGGCGTCGATCGCCGGCTTGGGAAAGTGATTGGGTACGACGCAGTGGCCGATGTCCAGGATGTCGGCGACGCACTGATCGATGTCGACGCTCACGAGTTCCCCTCACGCCTGACGGCGTGCCCGGCACGGCCCCAAACCGTAGCGCACGCGGCTGGTCGGCCGGCTCAGCGGGCCATGCATGGCGATAGAGCGGCCAACGCGGCAGAATAGCGGGAGAACCGGCGGTTGGATGCGGAGCGAACGGCAATGTGGCGAGCAATCGTGATTGCGTTGGTCCTGGCGATCGCGGCAGTTGCGGTCGTCGCGTGCGGAGAGCCGGAACCCGAGGGGCCTCCGACGTTCGCCGCCGAGCCGGAGATGACGGTCGAGGAGCTCCGACCCTATAGCGTGGTCATGACCACCAGCCTTGGACGGATGACGTTCAACCTGGTGCCGCAGGAGGCGCCGCGGGCGGTCAATAGCTTCCTGTTCCTGGCCCAGGAGGGCTATTACGACGGCATAACCGTGCATCGCGTGGTGCCGGGCGTGCTCATTGAAACCGGCGACGCCACCGGCACCGGTTCCGGAGACGCGGGCTACACCTACGAGATCGAGCCGCCCCAGCAGCCCTACCGGCGCGGTGATCTGGTCATGGCCAATAACGGCGCGCCGAACTCGAACGGATCGCGCTTCTTCATCATCCTCAATGACCTTTCGGACGCCGAGTTGCCGCCCGACTACACCATCTTCGGACGCGTCAAGGAGAACCACGCGCCGTCGTTAGCGACGCTGGACAAGATCGGAGGCGTGGCGCTGGGGCCGGGACGGGACGGTGAGACGTCGGCGCCGGTGGAGGAGGTCACGATTCAGACCACCAAGATCAACTTCGGCTGTCTTCCCAGCATGACCATCTACAGCGGCTGCTAGCGAGCGCTGACGGGGATCGATTCGCGGGTCGCCTTGGCTCCGTCATTCCGGCGAAAGCCGGAATCCAGGACCCAACTGACATTGCGGCGCGGCGCACAGCGCGCCCTAAGCCCTCCGCGGAGCGGGAGCGCGCGCTATTCCTGGTGGCGAGAGCCAGAATCGAACTGGCGACACATGGATTTTCAGTCCACTGCTCTACCGACTGAGCTATCTCGCCATGCGCACTGTCCCTAAAGGGGCATCGCGCGATGCCGGTGGGCGAGCCTGCACTGTACTACGAGCCTTTCGGCAAAAGATCTTGTTGCAGGCCGTGACTCAGAATGCACTGGCTCGACTCTCGGGCCAATGGAAGCCGACGTGCATGCCGACAGTAGACCTGTTGGGGAGCTGTTGACGGTCGATCTGAGCTGGCCTGTGTCATGGTCGCCGACGCCAATGCTGCAGCGGCCTGCCCCGCCGTTCGTGCGAGCACTTGTAGTGCCGCCGGCATCGTGCTCGTCAGCCTCGCGCTCTTCGCGCTGCTAGCCCCAACGCGACCGTGGACCATGACCGAAATCGTGGACTCGATCGAAGCTCGCGAGCCCGACGCGTGGGACATCACGAAGCGCCGCTTCGACCGCGAAGCTGGCTATCACGGCGAGCGACCCTCAAAGTGACCCACTGCCAACTGGTCACCAATGTCGACCAAGATTCGAGCATCATGCAGACTGCAGCGTTCAATCTCGCGTTCGCCGGTCAGGTTGCGGCGCTCGATCTCACCGCGCAGAACATACTTGGCCGCACGTCACCGACGTCAACTCGGGGGAAGGACTTTCGCGCCGTGGCGGCGAAAATGGCTGCTTCGACCATAACCTTCCTCGACGCCATCGAGGCGGCCATTGACACCGCTAACGTCGACGAACTCGAGGAAGCCGTTCCGCGCATGGCGGATTGGCTTGCCGATTTGGACTCGGTGGGCACCTTAGCCGACGAATTCTGCGATTGACGCGCCGCCCCGTAGCGACTGGGCGCAGTCGCTAGGCTCGTCGTAGAGCCGGGTTTGGCCGCCGGCGGTGTTTCCGCCTGCCCCACGGTGCCCCCGCGGCGTACGCGCTCGCTACGAGCAGCACGGCGGGGGTGAGCGTGACGAGCGTGAGCCCGACGGCGAGCACGGCGAATAGCGCCGGCCAGCGCCAGTCGGACGTCACCAGCCACCAGAGCGCCGCCAGCTTGCTTCGCGTGGGTTCGGGCGCGGTGTAGGCAACGAAGTCGAGGGCAGTGTCGGGCCAGGCCAACGCACCGTTGATCTGTAGTCGCCCGTCGGTCCTGTTGTCCCCGCGCGTCATGGCCATTCGCAGTTCGGCGTCTGGCCCAACGTCGCCGACGACCTCGAGGGCTAGTCTCTGTCCGGCAGGCTCAGCGACGGGCGGAAATAGGTCCACGCTTACCCGTCCGGGCCAGTCGGCAGGCGGAGTCTTCGCAGATCCGTGCGATAGGAGTCGCGCCGGCCCATCTGCGATCTTGAAGACGCGAATACCAACGTCACCCAGACCATCACGAACGGCGACCCGAAGGTCAATGCGTCCAATTGGGGTCGCGGGCATGTGCAGTCCCTGAACGATGGATTCGTGGCGCTTCAGGCTTAGCTCAAACTTGCCGACATTCGCCGGCGGGTGCGCATTGACGATAGGCACTCGAAACACGAACGCGAACGCGAGACTGCCCAGCACGATCACCGCGGCCACCGCCCCGGCTGCTAGGCGGCGGCAGCGGATGCCGCCCGACCTGCGAGCACCTGCCGCGCGATGCCGCATGGCGATGGCCGCACTGCAAGCGATCAGCAAGGCACCGCTGACTTCGAGCGTTTCCTCGGTGATGCTGGCCAGCCCGGGTGCCCGGTACCGGATCAGCAGCGGCCCATGCAGGCCGTCGATCACAATTGCAGCGAGCACCGCTGCGGCTCCAAGGGCGAACGTCCGTCGCGACTCCGGTGGTAAGGCCTTGCGGGCAAACGCCCAAGCTCCAAGCGCGAGCGCAATGATCAACGGCAGCGATAGGAGCGACAAGGCCCACGGCGACTGGTCCAAGTGTGCGCCGAACACGGGTAAATCGGTGCTGTGTGCGTCGGCAATCTCATTCCAGGCAAGCAGGCCAAGCACGACCGCGGGCGCTACCCAACTGCCGACGACGACCCCGCCAGATGCTGTGCGCCAACTGCCGACAGCATTCGCAAGCGCGAGGATTGCGGCTACGGCAAACGTGAAGGCGGAGGCTGCGTTTGCCAGGCTCCCCTCTTGCTCAGGATCCAGCTGCAGTTGCCGGATCACGTCCACTGGCAACCACTCGGGGAAAGCAATGCTGAAGAGCCGCGGCACCAAGATTAGACCCCACAGGAACGCCACCGCGACGAGCAGCAGGCCGCGCGCGGGAATCGGTCGCGGCGGGATGCGCGGCATCAGCCCAGCCACGGCGCAAGCAGCTCGAATCCGACCCGCAGTGCGATGGCCATGATCGCCGCGGACAGGCCCCACGACCGCAGCCGAGCGCGCAGCAATCCGACCACCGCGCCGCCAGTGAGCAGAACAAAGCCCGCTCCTGGCGGGCTGGCCTGCCACAGTTCCCGGCCGACATCCATCGCACGCACTGCCCGCCACGCATCCGGCCAGAGATCAACGCGGCCACCTCCAGGATCGCCGTGCGCCGCCGCCATGCCGTCGGGGTAAGGGTCGGCCCAATTCGCCTCTGCGGTGAGCAGCCAATCTGATGCGCCGGGATTCACGATCTGCAGCTGCAAGCGTCTTCCGCTCGTATCCACCGGCTCGGGGATGGTGAAGCGAGCCGGCCGCTAGCGTCAGTCATCGCCACGGATTCGGCGATCAGCCGTGGCTCGCCACCTCCCGTGTCAAACACGCGCATGTGGGCAGGCATGGACGGTGGCGGGCCGACAGAATAGATCGCAACGGCCCTCAGCGGCGTGGATGGGGCCAATAGCGTCTGTGTGAAGCTCCCGCCTGGCTCGAACGGCCCCAAGGCGAGGTTGGCATCATACGCCGGGAACGCTGGCCAATCGCGCACAGCAGTTCGCAGTGATGCACCGATACCGAGCGCCACCAGCCACGGCAAGACCGCGACTAGCCGTAGCCCCCGAACGCGCCTGGAAGTGCTGGAAATATCTGGTGGCTCGCGAGAGCTGCTTCGGTCGCGGACGCAAGGTTAGCGTCACCGTAGAACTATACGAAGCGCCCATTGCCGCCAATGCCGCCGTCACCCGCGCGGGACGAACCACCGGCGACCGCTCGCGGGATGCCAAAACAGAAGGGAACGTAGCCGATAGGTACTGAAAGGAATGGGCGGTAGGCCGAAGGGGACTGTACTGCAAACCTTCCAGTGGGAAGTCTCCTTGCAGACTAGGGTGACAGAACGGGCGCGGGCGTCCTCGTCGGCGCCCGCTCATCCGAGTGAGGGAGCCGGACTCGTCTCGTCAAGTGAGAGGGCACTGTTCGGCATTCCTCGCGGAGGGACGGTCACCTAGTCCTCGGACGCGGACTATCGGCTCTGAGTTGTCGAGCACGCCGTGGCGGGCGGTCCACAGAAGAATGCGACACACGGAGGCGACCGCTACGCCTTCAGGTGAGTCGAGATCGTTGCCGACGCCCGCCGGGTCGTTAAGGTTCTAGAGCAGCTGCCCGCAGTGAATCCGCAGCAGCAGGGCGAGGGAAAAGGGCGGTCGCCCGCGCGCGCCGGTGGGGTAGACGGGGTGCACATGCGCTGCCAGCCGCGCCCAGGACAGCAGCGCGTCCCATGCGCCGCGGAACGCGATCCCGCCGCGTCTGGCGCGGCTGGCTGTCATACTCCACGTCGGCAAATGAGCGTAGCGGGTGCATCGAGATCCTCACCGGCTATCGGTCACCCCTGAGCATAGGCCCTGCCGACAGGCCGCGACCCGCGACTAAATCAGAGGTTTTCTAAGTTGAAGTCATACGCTGGGATTGCTGACCACTGTCGTTCGGCCGTTGTCAGCGAAAGGCCTGCTGCGAGAGCAAGCAACCATGGACCCAGGATATCCACACCGCCCATTTCAGTGCTGGGCGAAGCTTGAACGTAGTCTCCGAGTGCACAATCCCAGCGTCTTGGCGAACGCAGGCAGCCTTTTACCCCGCCACCGAAGAAATCAACCGCTCGTCCCGCTTGGACTCGGGCGCACAGGTCACTAACGAGGCGTCGATGGCCAATCTTCGCGAGATGCACTAGCCATTGAAGATCAGCGTGGTTGTCGGCCCGCTGCCGATCGCGTTCTTCGGCGTCACCCGGAAACTGTATGACCGGTCCAAGTGTCCTCCGGGCCACTGGTTATCATCGGGGAGGTCGAGCGACCTGGACGTTGCCGACGCCGCTACAGAAACTTCGCCCGACTGGATCGCATGACCGCCCGCGTCATCTTCCGTAAACGCTGTCCAGGCGACTGAGATGCTCGTCAACGGCGAGCCGCCGTTATGCGAGGGCAGCTGCCACGTCAAGTCATAGCGATTCTGGGTCCTCGATCTCCTCGTCGCTTTAAGATTCCTCACCGCGTCCGGCGCTTCGATGGCGTCGGTGACGGTGACGGTGAGGGCCTGGGTGGCGGCGAGAGCCCGGGCACCGCTGCCGCTGGTGGCGGTGACGGTGAGGGTGTAGGTGTTTGAGTCGTCGTTCGTCCCACCCTGCGGATCCTCGAAATCGGGCGCCGCGCTGAACGAGAACACGCCGCCGGCGGTGATCGCGAACAGGGCCGCATCCGTTCCGCTGAGGCTCAGCGTCACGCTGTCGGCCGCGTCGGGATCGGCGGCGACCACCGTGCCCACCGCTGTGGTGTTCTCCGCGAGGCTGAAGATGGCGCTGGACGAGAATGCGGGCGCTTCGTTGACGTTGGTGACGGTGACGGTGAGGGCCTGCGTGGCGGTGAGGGCCCGCTCACCCGCGCCGCCGGTGGCGGTGACGGTGAGGGTGTAACTGTTGGAGTCGTCGTTTGTCCCGCCCTTTGGAGTCTCGAAGTCTGGCGCCCCGCTGAATGAGAGCGCGCCGGCGCTGGTGATGGCGAACAAGGCCGCGTCCGTCCCGCTGAGGGCGAACGTCACGCTGTCCGCGGTGTCGGGGTCGCTGGCAACCACGGTGCCGACGGCTGTCGTGTTCTCCGCAAGGCTGAAGGTGGCGTCGGACGTGAACGTGGGCGCTTCGTTGACGTCGGTGACGGTGACCGTGAGGTCCTGGGTGGCGGTGAGCGCCCGGCCGCCCGCGCCGCCGGTGGCGGTGACGGTGAGGGTGTAGGTATTGGAGTCGTCGTCCGGCCCACCCTTAGGTTCCTCGAAGTTAGGCGCCGTGCTGAACGAGAGCACACCGCCGGTGGTGATGGCGAACAGCGCCGCGTCCGTCCCACTGAGGCTGTACCCCGTCATGCTGTCCGCGGCGTCGGGGTCGCTAGCAACTACGGTGCCGACGGACGTCGTGTTCTCCGCAAGGCTGAAGGTCGCGTCGGACGTGAACGCGGGCGCTTCGTTGACGTCGGTGACGGTGACCGTGAGGTCCTGGGTGGCGGTGAGCGCCCGATCGCCCGCGCCGCCGGTGGCGGTGACCGTAAGCGTGTAGCTGTTGGAGTTGTCGTCCATCCCGCCCTGCGGAGCCTCGAAGTCGGGCGCCGCGCTGAACGAGAGCGCGCCGGCGGTGGTGATCCCGAACAGCGCCGCGTCCGTCCCGCTGAGAGCGAACGTCACGCTGTCCGCCGCGTCGGGGTCGGCGGCGGCGACCGTGCCGACCGCCGTCAGGTTCTCCGCGAGGCTGAAGGTGGCGTCGGACGTGAACGCGGGTGGCTCGTTGACGTCGGTGACGGTGACCGTGAGGTCCTGGGTGGCGGTGAGCGCCCGATCGCCCGCGCCGCCGGTGGCGGTGACCGTAAGCGTGTAGCTGTTGGAGTCGTCGTCCATCCCGCCCTGCGGAGCCTCGAAGTCGGGCGCCGCGCTGAACGTGAGCACGCCGGCGGTGGTGATCCCGAACAGCCCCGCGTCCGTCCCGCTGAGGGTGTACCCCGTGACGCTGTCATCGGCGTCGGGATCGGTGGCGGTGACGGTGCCGACGGCCGTGGTGTGCTCCGGGAGGCTGAAGCTGGCGCTCGACGTGAAGGCGGGCGCCTGGTTCGCGGTCACGGTGACGGTCACCGTGTCCCGGTCGCTGCCGCCCTTGCCGTCGATGACGGTGACCCGGAAGGTCAGCGTGGCCGCGCTCGACGGGGCGGTGAAGGTGGGACCGGCCACCGTGGTATCACTCAACGTGACGGTGGCTCCGGCAGTCTGTTCCCAGCTGTAGGTCAGCGTGTCGCCGGTGTCGGCATCGCTGCTCCCCGAGGCGTCCAGCGTCACCGTCGCGCCGGTGTCCACCGCCTGGTCGGCACCCGCGCTGGCCGTGGGGGCCTGGTTGGCGGCGCCCAGACCCGTCTGGATGCCGTTGTACTTGATGGTGACGCCGCCCGTTTCGACGCCCGAGGCGGGGAAGCTGGCGGCAGTGACACTGACGGTGACCGGCGCATCGCCGCTGGGCGTCACGGTGACGGCCGAGCTCTCGTCGCTGCCGGCCGGGATCTTGACGGAGGACGTGGACAGAGTCCCGCCGGCGACCGCCAGCGTGACCGTCAGGTCGAAGGGCGCCGCCTGGGCGACCGCCACCGTGACTTGGGTGGCCGTCGTCTGTTGCAGCGCCGCCGTGAAGGTGAAGGGGCTGCCGGGGTTATTGGCCAGGAACAGCCCTTCGAGGTCCGTGAGGCCGTCGAACAGGTCGTCCGGCAACGCCGTCAGCCCGTCATTGTTCAACCGCAACGTGGTGAGGCTGGTCAGCCCGTCGAACACGTCCGCCGGCAACGTCGCCAGGGTGCTGTTGTGGTTCAACCGCAGCGTGGTGAGGCTGGTCAGACCGTCAAACACGTCCACCGGCAGTGCCGCCAGGCGGTTGTTGCTCAGCGACAGCGTGGCGAGGGTGGTCAGCCCGTCGAAGACGTCCTCCGGCAACGCCGTCAAGGCGTTGTTGTTCAGATACAACTCTTGCAGGCTGTCGAGCCCATCGAAACCGTCGGCCGGGACGGCGGCGAGCGAGTTGTGGTTCAGTCGCAGCACTTTCAGGCCGGTGAGCTCCCGGAAGTCACGGGCTTGCACGGCGGTGAGGCTCTCGTCTGAGAGATCAAGGGTGCCGGTGATGCCGCGCAGATCGGCGTCCGTCACCTCCGCGCAGGCGCTCCTGCTGGTCAACGCGGCCAGAATCGCGCTGCGCACCGCGGTCGTGCGGTCGCACACGCCCTCGGTGATGGTCACCGTCGCCGACGCCCGGTCGCCCAGGCTGTAGCTCGACCCCTCGGGCAAGGAGATCGTGACCACCAGCGTCTCGCGGGCGCCGTCGTCGATGGCGCTGTCGTCGGTGATGGCGATCGCGATGCTCCCCTGGGTGGCGCCGGTCGCAATCGTGATCGAGCCGGTGGCGGTCCCGCTGTAGTCGCTGCCGTCCCCGTCGACGGTGGCCGTGTCAGCGTCGGCGCCGATGGTGTAGTTGACCGTGAGCGTGGCCTGGGGCGCGGGAGCGGCGGTGACGGTGAGGGTGGCGGTGCCGCCTTCGGCCACCGTCACGTCGGAACTCAAGGACACCGTGGGGGTCGTGAGCGTCGACGCCCGGCCCCAATTGCTCCAGCGAAACCACGTGTTGGGGCTGCCTTCGGAGGGCGCCCGGACCCCGAGCACGGCAAACCAGTACAGCGTTCCGGCGTCCAGCCCGCTGACGGTGGTCGTGTGCGCGGTCCCGGACACGCCCTGTTGCCCCGAGGTGCCCTGGGGCGGGTCGGGCACCGCCACCTGAAACCGTCCGCTCGTGCCGTCGGATTTCACCACGTAGAGCCAATGCACGTCGGTGTTGTCCGCCGCCAGCCAGATCACCGCGATGGAACTCGTCGTGGGCTGCGTCAGGGCGGAGATCTGCGGCGCTTCCCGGGGCGGAATCTGCGCCTGCGCCGACCCGGCCAGAGACGCTCCGGGCAGGCCTGAAAGCTGGGCGAACGCGCCCAGCGCCGCCAGCACCAGGCCCACGGCCACAACCCGGGCAAATCGCCGATGCCCCGAGCCGCAATCCATGCTCCGCCCCCGCTGGTGTGCTCGCACGTTGGGCTACCGAGCACCTCAGGAGGGGCGGACCAGCCCAACCCGGCGTACCGCGCAAACGCATGTAGTTATTAGACGTGCATATTAGCAGTCGGTAATGAAGAAAACTGCACTGCGATCAACCCGCCGAGCTCGGATCCGACCGTGCGTTTCCGGCAGCCGTTCGGGTGTAGGCATTCGTGGCTGCGGGCCCGAGGCTGGCCGGGCTCGCGGCGACCTAGGTGAACGCAACTCCCCGGAGGCGGTCGGATTCCTCTAGACGTGCGGGCGCTGCGGGCCATTGCCCCTTGGATCGTGGCGACTGGCGCGCTGCTGATACTGCTGACTGTGGAGCGTCATTGGCCAGCGTTCCCGGAGTTTGACGGGAACCTCGAGTTCGGGCCGTTTCAGCCTGGCGACAGCCTTTCACAGACTGTGAAGGCCCCGCGAACGCCGCTACGGGCCGTGATGGTCTATCCCATAGGAACACCGCCACCCGGCACGCAGCTCCGGGTGTTTGCGATAGACGATGAGCCGGCGTTGATCGCCGAGTCGATAGCGGCGATTGACCCAGAGGGGCGGCTGCGGTGGGAGATACCGCAGCCCGTCGATACCAGCGGGCGATGGCTGCGGTTACAGATTGTCAATTCACCAGAGTCGCGGCAGACGCTGACTGTGGAGGCCAACTTCTCTGATCCCTATCGTGATGGCGAAGCGGCGGCGCACGGCGACGTTGCTATGGCCGGACAGTTGGATGTGCGAATTGCGGGCTGGCGGTCGATGCGAATATGGGATGTGGCCGTAGAGGTCTGGCAAGCGACTGCGCTAGGCGCGGGGATTGCAGTGCTGACCGGGCTGGTGGCGGTTGGCGCGCTCCGGGCGTGGCTGCGGTCCTTGGCGCTGGCGGTGGCAATAGCGGCGGTTGGGCTGTGCTCCGGATACTGGGCCCTCGCCCCTTGGCCTGGCTGACTGTGGCCCGGGCAAGCGACGACTTCGCGCTAAACGGAGGTATGGCTGTGTGCTTTCCCGCTAGCGCATGCTGCGGAACAGGGCGATCAGCGGTTCAGCGTGCCGATCGTCGAGCGTTGAGCGGGAGCGCGGCGTTCAAGCGGGTCGCGACCGCGCTTGCCGAAGACGCTGTGGTCCAGCCTGTCCAACCAAATCGCGACGGTTTCATCGGGGGAGTGGCAATTGCCCGTCATTGCCGACTCCTGTCGGCGCCGGCCGCATCCTTGGTGGGCGATGCAGGACTCGAACCTGCGACTTCTACGGTGTAAACGTAGCGCTCTCCCAGCTGAGCTAATCGCCCATCGCCGCCGGGTCGAGCCCGGCGGCATCCTACCCTACGGCTCGGACGCTTCCGTCAGCCGCTAGTTCGCCCCGAGCTCCGGGGTTCCCAGGATCACCGGCAGACCCGTTTCCGGATTCGTGGGCACGTACACCACGCTGCCTGAGCCCATCTCGCGCAGCGCCTGGATGTACTTGTCCTGCAGCACCCTGGGAGTGAGCGATTCGTTGATGCGATTGTTGGCTTCGGCGATACCGTTCGCCTCTTCGATCCGGCGCTGGGCCTCTTCCTTGGCCTCGTCGACCCGGAAGCGGCGTTCCTGAATCGCTTGCTCGGCGGCCAGCTTGTTCTCGATGGCCTGGGTAATCACCGCCGGCAGGGTCACGTCGCGCAACAGCACATTTTGGATGGCAACGCCCCGCGGATTGAGCAACTCGTCCAACTGGTCCTGGATGCGGCTGCTGATTTCCTCACGAGCCGTCGTGTAGAGCGCCTCGGCCGTGTATTGGGCCACCACGTCGCGAATCGCGTCGCGAATGGCCGGCCGAACGATGATTTCCTGGTAGACGCCTTCCGGCCCGACGTTATTGCGCACCTCCGGCGCATTGGCGAAGTTGAGCACGAAAAGCGTCGTAATGTCGAGGCCGACCGACAACCCTTCAGAGGTCAGTGTGCGGACGGTCTGATCGGAGGCTCCGACTTCCTCGGCGCGCGAGCTCATCGTGATCGATTGCGTCCGCACGCTGTAGGTGTCCAGCGTTGCCCACGGCAGCTTCAGCAGCAGGCCCTGCGGCTTTGGTTGCGGGTCCACGACGCCGAACGTGTGAATCACGCCGACCTCGCCAACACCCACGAAGCGGATGCTGAACAGCCCGATGATGATCACCGCGATCACCAAGATCACGCCTATGCCAAGGGCTGAATTGCCGTATCTGCGTTGGGCCATGCGGACCTTCCTCTAGCGGCGGTTGGGTGGGAGACGCGGGTTGGCGGTCGCCGGCGCGCCATCCCCGCCTTGATACCATCCATGCGGTCTGTACTCAAGGATACGTCGCACGTTGCCGATTTCCATGCCGCGCCCGTGGTCGCGAAGACGCTTGCTGACCGTCCTCGCGGCCGGAGCCGCTACGCTGGCCTGTGGCGAATCCGGCGACAGGGTGGCGGACGCCGTTACCGTCACCGTGCCTTCCGAGCCGACGCCGACGCAGGCGGCCCCCACGGTCACCGCTGGCGTGCTCACGCCTCGAGTCCTCACGCCGAGTTCCGCCACGCCGAGCCCCGCTACCCCAGCCCCGGTCGCGCCGACTCCGGCGGTCCCGACTCCCGACCCGAATGACCCCGACGCGGCGCTCCGCCGTCTCGAAGGCTATGGCTTTCAGGCCCATATCTATAACCAGGACCGCGACCTCATTGTCAGCAGGACGCTCGACGCCGGATTCAACTGGCTCAAGCAGCAGGTGGAATGGAGCCAGACCGAGCCGATCGAGAAGGGTGGATACGACTGGCGGGAGCTGGACAAGGTTGTGGCCGACATTTCGGCCGCCGGATTGAACCTGCTGCTTAGCGTCGTGCGCGCGCCCGGCTGGGCGCTCGGCGAGGGGGCGCACGGCCCTCCGGCCGATCCCCAGGACTTCGAGGACTTCATGGCCGCCATCTCGTCCCGGTACCGGGGCGCCGTGCAGGCCTATGAGCTGTGGAACGAGGCCAACCTCTCGCGCGAGTGGGGCTATGGACGCATCAACGCCGGAGAGTTCGTGGAGCTGCTCCTGGCCGGCCACCGCGGAGTGCGCGCCGGCGATCCCGACGCCGTGACCATTGGCGGCGCCCTCACGCCCGCCGGCGACGTTGACATTCCCGACCAGCAGGTGCAGGCCGTGGACGATGTGTCATTCCTCCGCCGCATGTATGAGTACAACGATGGCATCGTCCGCGACGGATTCGACGCGTGGGGCATCCACCCGGGGGGATTCAACAATGCTCCGCGCCAGGAGATTGGATCTCCGCGCGGCGACGGCTGGAATGGCCATGCGAGCTTCTACTTCCAGCGCTTCACGCAGCACCGGGCGGTCATGGAGGAGTTCGGCGACGGGGCAAAGCCCATCTGGATCACCGAGTTCGGCTGGTCAACCGCCAATCAGGACCCGGCCTACGGCTACGGCGTCGACAATTCCGAGGCCGATCAAGCGGAGTTTCTTGTCGATGCCCTTCGGCTCGTGCGCGAGCAATACGACTACATCACCCACGCGTTCGTGTGGAATCTCAATTTCCAGTCCGTCGTGGGACCGGAAGACGAGAAGTTCCCCTTCGGCGTCCTGCGCCCCGATGGCACGCCCCGACCCTCATTTGAGGCGCTGGCGGCCATGCACAAGGGCGCCGCGTAGCCGCCGAGCGTCCGGCTACGCGAAATAGTCCGCGTTGATTGCGGTGTAGTGCTCCCACTCCTCGGGCACGTCAAAGTCCGGAAAGATGGCCGTCACGGGGCATACCGGCTCGCAGGCGCCGCAGTCGATGCACTCCACGGGGTCGATGTAGAGCATTTCGGCCGCCTCATGCTCGGGTGCGTCTGGTCCGGGATGGATGCAGTCGACAGGGCAAACGTCCACGCACGAGGCGTCCTTCGTACCGATGCATGGCTCGGCAATTACGTACGTCATCGACGGGGGATTCCTCCTGTGTCGGCGCAAGCGCTGTCCGACCGGTCTGCCGGTCGCAACGGTACCTCAGGGTAAACGCTTGAACGGTCACTCACAAAAGACGCGGCCACTGCGCGGCGCCTGCGCATCAGGTCGCGCCGGCCGTCTCGCTCCAACGAATCAGCCCGGCATCGTACGGCCCGGCCAGCAGAGGATGCCGGGGAATCACCCGGACGGCAATGCCCAGGCGTCCACTTTGGGACAGCACCGCGCGCCCGGTGAACCAGTGGGCGCCGTCCGCCTCCGCGCTCGCATGCTCCGTCACCTCGGCCCGGCCGCCGATCAGTGCTCCGTCGAAGTCCACGTGCCCCACGAACACCTCGACGGTCACGTCGTCGGGACTCAGCCCCGCCAGCGCCACGCGGGTTCGCACGGGCACGACCACGCCCGCGTCGACCTGGCTCGGCCCGTCGGCCTGAACCTCCACGATGTGCACGTGGGGCCACTGCGCCACCACGTGGTCGAGCCAGTGGGCGAGGTCGGTGGCCGCGCCGCCCTGGTGCTCGCTCAGCCGACGGCCAAGCAGGTGCGCGGGGCCATAGAATGACTCGACATAATCTTGGACCATTCGATTCGCGCTGTAGCTCGTCAGCGCCAGGGCCATCGAGCGTCGAGCCATTCGGATCCAGGCAATCGGTGTTTCGCCCGCGCCGACGTCGTAGAACAACGGGGCCACCGTGTGCTCGAGCAGGTCGTAGATGGCTGCGGCGTCGCTCGCGTCCCGTTGCCGTTCGTCGTCAACATCCGCCCGGCCAATCGCCCATCCCGCCTCCGGCGTGTAAGCCTCGTCCCACCACCCATCGAGGACGCTGGCGTTGAGCACGCCGTTGGCTGCCGCCTTCATGCCGCTCGTGCCGCTGGCCTCCTGCGGTGGGATCGGCAGGTTCAGCCACACGTCGCAGCCCTGCACCAGGTCGCGCGCCAGGCCCATGTCGTAGTCCTCCACGAAGACCAGCCGCCCTTCGAATGCCGGATCGCGGCTGATGGCCGTGATTTCGCGCAGCAAGTCCTTGGCCAGATCGTCGTTGGGATGGGCCTTGCCCGCGAAGATGATCTGCACCGGTCGGTGGGAGTTCGCGACGATGGCCTTGAGCCGTTCCACGTCGTGCAGCAGCAGGGTTGGGCGCTTGTAGAGCGCGAAGCGGCGCGCGAACCCAACCGTGAGCACGTCGCTGTGTAGGGCGGCGGAGGCCTGCGCCAACTCGTGCGCCGCGGCTCCTCGATGCTCCGCCTGCGCTCGCAGGCGTCGCCGGACGTTGGCCACCAGACGCTCGCGGCGTTGCGTATGGACCCGCCAAAGCTCGTCGTCGGGAATGGCCGCCAGCCCCTCCTCGATGCCTTGCGGATCGGTGCGCTCGGCCCAATGTCGCCCCATGTAGCGCTGGAGCAGGCCGTTGAGCTCGCGAGATACCCAGGTGCGCAGATGCACCCCATTGGTCACGTGTCCGATCGGAACTTCGCTGACCGGCACGCCCGGCCACAGCCGTTCCCACATCCGACGGCTCACGGTGCCGTGAAGCGCGCTCACGCCGTTGCGCCAGGCGGAACCGCGCATGGCCAGAGTGGTGATGCCGAACGGCTCGCCATCGTCGGCGCCGTTAACCCGTCCCAGGGCCAACGCGTGCTCGACGTCGATGTTCGACGCCTGCAGGTAGGCGCCGGCATGACGCTGCACCTGGTCCGCCGAAAACTCGTCGTGGCCGGCCGCGACCGGGGTGTGCGTGGTGAAGACATTGGTCGCCCGCACAATCTGCATAGCCGCGGCCTGGCTGAGGCCGGTCTGCGCGCGGAGCGCCTGGAATCGCTCGAGAATGAGAAACGCGCTATGGCCCTCATTCAAATGGGCCACGGTCGGCGTGAGATCGAGCGCGTCCAAGGCGCGCATGCCGGCGACGCCCAGCAGCAGCTCCTGCCGAATGCGAATGTCGCTGTCACCGATGTACAGCCGGGACGTCAGCTCACGGTCCGCCGGGCTGTTCTCCGGCGTGTTGGCGTCGAGCAGGATCAGCGGCACACGGCCCACGTCCATCCGCCACAGCCGAACGGCGATCTCACGCCCGTCAATGGGCACCCGGACTGTCAGCGGCTGCCCGTCGCCCGACCGCACCGCGACCACCGGCAGGACCTCCACGTCGTTTTCCGGAAACTGCTCCCGCTGCGCGCCCGAAGGATCGATCGACTGCCGAAAGTACCCCTGGCGATAGAGCATGCCGACGCCGACCAGCGGCACCCCGAGATCGCTGGCGGCCTTGAGCTGATCGCCCGCCAGCACGCCCAGGCCGCCTGAATACAGCGGCACCGATTCCGCCACGCCGAACTCCATGGAGACGTAGGCCACGCGCAGTCCCTCCAGATGCCCGTGCATCTGCTCGAACCACGTGGGGCGCCTCAAATACTGGTCATAGGCTTCGGACACGCGGTCAAGGTCGGCGATGAATATCGGGTCCTCGGCCAGCACTTGCAGCTGGCCCGGGGCTGCTCGGGTGAGCACGGCCACCGGATTCCCCTGCGAGGCGTGCCAGGCTTCGGCGTCGATGCGCCGAAACAGGTCCTGCGCCGCGGGCGTCCACGCCCACCACACGTTGTAGGCCAGATCGCGCAGCCGCTCGAGACGCTGCGGAAGCGCCGGCCGAACGGTAAAGATGCGGCTCGGGCGAACCTCAGCCGTCATGCGCCGGGCGGTTCGTGCCGGAGCAAACGTCGGCGCACTGGCGCGGCGTGCGGCGAACGACGAGGGATCATGGCGCGGGGGCGTTTGGGGCGGGCGCCTACGCCGCCATCACCCACAGATTGTCGGCGACCGTGTCGTCAACCACGGCGGACTGGTCGTCCACCTGAACCACGATGTGCCCCGCCGGCGTGTGCTCGACGACATCGACCACCCGTCCGGGGACGAGTTGCTTCTCTTCGAAATAGCGCAGGAGATTGGTGTCGTCTTCCGCGGGCTCGGAGAGCCGCACGACTCGCACCTTGGAGCCGATTTCGGCCGTCGACAGCTTGAAGAGGTTGCCCACATCGGTCTCTGGGTAGTTGCCTGGGATGGGCAGCCCGTGCGGACACGTGGGCGGATGGCCCAGCGCCTCCGAGATCCGATCCGTGAGCTCGGGCGAGATGGCGTGCTCCAAGCGGTCGGCCTCGTGGTGCACCTCGGCCCAGCCGAGCCCAAGCGTCCGGATCAGCCAGTGCTCGATCAGCCGGTGGCGGCGGGCCAGCTTCTCGGCGGTGCGCTCGCCGCCGAGCGTCAGGAACACCTCGCGTTGCGGAGCGATCCACACGTGACCGTCGCGCACCAGCCGTTCGAGCGACGCCGACACCGTGGGCGCCGATACCGCCAAGCGTTCCGCGAGGCGAGCGGCGATGACGGGCCCGCCCTCGGCGCGCAACCCATAGATCGCTAGCAGATAGTCTTCAGCCGTACTTGTCAGCGCCATAGCCACGCATTCTGCCACGACGGGAATACAGGACTGCGATCAGGGCGAATGGGTTAGGCCGGGCGTCCGCGGGCGGCGGGTGGCGCGAAGGCTGCGCCGGGTTGCCGTCGCGGCGCCACGCCCGCGCGCAGGAAGGCCAGCACGTCGCCGTCGAGCTGGACCCGCGCGCGCGTTCCCGGCGGGGGCAGGAATGTCGGTCCCGCGCGGCACTCCACCGTCAACCCGGAGTCAAAGCGCACCCGCACCAACTGGTCGTGCCCAAAGAAGCGGCGCGATTCAATCACGCCCTGGCCGCTGGGATCCTCGGAGATTTGCAGCGCCTCCGGTCGCACGTAGAGGTCGACCGTTCCAATCATGGGCTCGGGAATCGTCACCGTGCCGAGGTCGCACACCACGGCGCGACCAACGCCCGCGGCCTCGATCACGTTGAACTGGCCGATAAAGTCGGCCACGGCCCGACTGACGGGCTGGCGATATATCTCGTGCGGCGGCGCGATCTGCAGCACGCGGCCGTCAATCATCACGGCCACCCGGTCGGCCAAGCTCAGGGCTTCTTCTTGATCGTGGGTCACGAACACGGCGGTCGTGCCGGACTCACGCAGCACGCGGCGCACGTCATTCCGCAGGTCGTTGCGCAGCGCCGCGTCGAGGTTCGAGAACGGCTCGTCCAGCAGCACCACGCGGGGATTGGGCGCCAGCGCGCGGGCCAAGGCCACGCGCTGCTGCTGCCCGCCGGACAGCTCATACGGCATGCGCGACGCCAGCGCCGAGAGGCCCACAAGGTCCAGCGTCTCGGCAACCCTGGCGGCACGCCCATTCCGCCGCGACAAGCCGAACCCCACGTTCGCCTGCACGTCTAGGTGCGGAAACAACGCATAGTCCTGAAACACCAGGCCAACCCGCCTGCGCTCCGGAGGCACGCTCACGTCGGGTCCCTGCACAGCCGAGCCGCCCAGCACGATCGTCCCGGCGTCTGGCTGATCCAGGCCCGCGATGAGTCGCAGCGTCGTCGTCTTGCCGCAACCGCTCGGTCCCAGCAGCGCCAGGATGGATCCGGCCCTGACGTGGAAGGTCGCGTCGTCCACGGCCGTGGCCGCGCCAAAGCTCTTGCTCAGGCCCTCGCAGTGCAGCGCGATCGGCGGCGCTTCGGGCATCATCCGCGCATCCTAACGCGCAAGCCTTGGCTAATGCCGAATATTAGCTAAGGCGAACCGCGGTCTTCCTAGCCGTGCGGCACCAGGGCGCTGCGCGTGATTCGACCGGAGTCCTGCTGCGCGAAGGCTTCGTTGATGTCGGCCAGCGGGAAGTGATGCGACAGCACCCGGTCGAACGGCAAGCGCGACACGTTGTCCTTCAGAAAATCCAGGGCATGCCGCAGGTCCTGCGACGTGTAGTGCGCCACGCCGATGATCGAGATGCTCCGGAAGACGATCCACGACGGATCGAATTCGGTATGCCAGCCGACGTTGATGTTGCCGATCTCCAGGTATCGCCCACCCGGCGCTGTCATCTGCAGGCCCTCGGGGACCACCCCGGGATGCCCCACCAGCTCCAGCGTCACGTCGGCGCCCAGCCCATCGGTGAGCTCGCGCACGCGGTCCACGCGCTGCTCGGGAGTCTCGAACTCGCGCATGTCCACGATCTCGTCCGCGCCGAAGGATCGGATCAGGTCGATGCGCTCATCCACGCCGTCGATCGCGATGACCTTGGAGGCCCCGTGCGCCTTGGCCACGGCGGCCGCGTAGACGCCCAGTCCGCCGGCGCCCTGGATGGCCACCGTCTCATTGAAGGTCAGGCCGGCGCGGCGCAGACCGGAAATCACCTGCACCAACGCGCAGTTGAGTCCGGCCACCATGTCGTCGGTGAGGTGGTCCGGCACTTTGTACATCGTGTGGTTGGGGTGCAGGTAGTAGTACTGTGCAAACGTGCCTCGGAAGTGCGGCCACTCTTCCAGCCCACCCTGGCGATCATGCTGACGCGTGGGACAAGCATAGGTATGACCCTTGAGGCAGGTGGGGCACTGTAGGTCGGGATAGAGGTATGAGAAGAGAACGCGGTCCCCTTCCTGGAGCGGCTCGCCCACTGAGTCGGTCGTCACGCCCGCGCCCAGGCGGTGGATCCCACCGGTGCCTTCGTGCCCCAAGCATGCCGGCATCGGCCGGCCCATCTTGACCATGTCCATCTCGCCGCGCCAGTAGTGCATGTCCGATCCGCAAATGTTCGCGAGGCTCATCTTGACCACCGCGGCGCCCGGCTCGGGGTCCGGAATTGGAAACTCGCGCAACTCGAAGGGCTTGCGAAAACCCAAGAACGCGGCGGCCACGCCTTTCTCGGCCATTGCCTTCACTCCTCCCGGTCACGGCGGCGGTTCGCGATGCGCGGGCTTTAGCCTATCCCATTCCCTGACCGCGGCATGACGACAGAGGCGACATGACGACCGACGCCTGGATCCTCATCGGCGTGCTGGGCGGCGCCCTGGTGCTCTTTGCCAGCGAACGCGTGCGCCCCGACCTGGTCGGCGTGCTGGCCTTGCTGGCGGTGGCCTTCGCCGGCCTCGTCACGCCGGACCGGGTGTTTAGCGGGTTCGGCAGTCCCGCCGTGATCACGGTGGCGGGAATGTTTGTCCTGAGCGCGGGTCTCGTCGAGGCCCGGGTGCCGGCCGCGATCGCCGCAGGCATTTCGCGCCTAGGTGGCGGCCTGCGCCTGCGCATGGCGCTGCTGGTGCTGATCGTGGGCGTGATGTCGGCCGTGATGAACAACATCGCCGCCACTGTGATCCTGATCCCCGCGGCAACGACCCTCGCGCTCGGCGCGAAGACCTTCCCCTCCAAGCTGCTTATCCCAGTTTCGTTCGGCTCCCTGCTCGGCGGGCTGGTCACCTTGATTGGCACGCCGCCGAACCTGCTTGTCAGCGAGGCGCTCGCGCGGGCCGGCGAGACGCCGTTCGGCATGTTCGACTACGCGCCGACCGGCCTGGCCGTCATGGCGGTCGGGCTGCTCTACCTGCTGCTCGCCGGGCCGCGGCTCATCCCCGCGCGCGAGGGCGCAGACGTCGATCAAGAGATCCAACAGCGACGCGACTTCATGGTCGAGCTCGAGGTGCCGGGCGATTCGGACCTCGCCGGGCGCACGCTGTCGCAGCTGCGCTGGCGGCCTCGTTTCAGTATCGCCGTGGTCGAGATCACCCATCTCGGCGTCCGCAACAGGTTTCCGGGACCGTCCGACGCCATCTATGCCGGCGACCGGCTGATCGTGGAGGGTGAGCTCGAAGCTGTCACCCGCTTTGCCCAATCCGAGCGTTTGCGATTCGCCGGTGAACATTCCGCAGCTTCTCGCGACGACGCGAGCGATGGGATGGCCGTGGTCGAGCTCGTCGCCGGGCCGGCCTTCAGGTTTGCGCACCAAACGGTCGTCCAGATGAACTTCAGGAGACGCTATGGCGGCGTGGTGCTGGGGATTTGGCGCCAGGGCCAGCGATTGGGACGCCCGATCCGCGATGTGCAAATCAGGCCGGGCGACGTGCTGGTGGTCCGAGTCCCCATCGATCGAGTCGACACCTTCGCTCGCTCTCGCGAGTTCATCCTGATCGGTCGTCGACCGGGAAGGCCGGCCGTTCGACCGCACATGGCCGTTGCCGTGCTCATTCTCGGGGCCGTCGTTGGGCTGGCCGCCGCGGGCATCGCGCCCATTGCCGTCACGGCCGCCGCCGGCATCATCTTGATGCTGCTCTTCCGCGTGCTGCCCTACCAGCGTCTCTACACGGCCGTCGATTGGCGCACGATCGTGCTCATCGGCACGCTCATTCCGCTGGGCGACGCCATCACGTCCACCGGGCTCGCCGATCTCGCGGCGCAGTTCGCCGAGGAATATGTGAGCCCCATTGGGCCGCTGGCCGTGCTCGCCGGGCTATTCGTCGCCACCGCCCTGCTGACGCAGCTGATGTCCAACGCGGCCGCCGTCGTGCTCATTGCCCCCGTGGCGCTCGAGATCGCCGCCGGCGCGGGCATCGCCCCGCAACCGGCCCTCATGATGGTGGCCATCTCGGCCTCGACGGCCTTTCTCACGCCCATCGGCCACCAGGCCAACCTGCTCGTCTATAACGCCGGCGGCTACCGCTTCGTCGACTTCCTGAAGGTGGGCGCGCCGCTGACGCTGCTGATCCTCGTCACGTCGCTCATCGTCGTGCCGATCGTGTGGCCGGTCTAACGGCTATTGGGGCGTACCGTTCTCGAAGCGGTCCAGGCGGAACATCTCAATGTCGTGCCGGGATTTGCCGTCCAGCGCCAGCTCAGCCGCAATCTCGCCAACCACCGACGCGAATTTGAACCCGTGTCCCGAACACGCCGACACCAACGTCACGTTCGGGTGTCGCGGGTGGGCATCCATGATGAAGTGGCCGTCCGGCGTGCTGGTGAACATGCAGGTCATCAGCTCCAGCGCGCGGCCGTTGGCGCCTGGAAAGTATGGAGCCAGGCACGTGCGTAACAGCGACTCGTCCGCGTCGTCCGTCGTCCGCGTGAGCTCAGCTGGCGTGACCGCGGTCTGCAGATGGAACATGCGCCCGAGCTTGAGCCCGGGCGGACCGTATCGAGGCAGGCCGTAGAAATACTCCTCGTCGCCCGGCGGTTGCAGCAGCCACACCGGCAGACGGTCCGGCTCGCAAATCGCCGGGTCGTCCGGCTCAAACCATCCGACCACCTGGCGTGTGACTTCCAGCGGCAGGTTCAGGTCCGCCAGCAATTCCGCCATCCACGCTCCGGCTGTGAACACGAGGCGCTCGGCTCGGTAAGCGCCGTGTTCCGTCTGAACCTCGACGCCGTCGGTGGTTGCCTTCCAGCCGGTGATGGCCTCCTGCGTCCGCACTTCCGCCCCGTGCGAGCGAGCCGCAGCCGCGTGCGCCAGAATCGCCCGCTCCGGGAGCAAGAACC
The DNA here is from genome assembly GCA_026708035.1 of Chloroflexota bacterium. Lineage (NCBI taxonomy): Bacteria > Bacillati > Chloroflexota > Chloroflexota bacterium. Next base: position 142,429 of record JAPOVQ010000014.1, read on the forward strand.
CAGCCGACGGATCGTGCACGCCGATCATGTCCTCTGAGAGTCGAATGGCGGGATACCGGTGCTGTACCTCGGAGGCATCGAGCACCTCGTGCGCCAGTCCGAACCGTTCGGCGGCCAACAGCGCGCCGCGCACCACCAGCGCATCGGGGCGCCCCATCGACAATCCGCCTGAGTGGATAAACAGCGTCTCGCCGCTGATTTCCTCGAGCTCGCGCCACAGCGTCTGGGCCCGCTGCACCAGCGGCACGTACCCGGGCGCGTTGTAATACGCGTGCCGCATGATGCGCGTGTAGCCGTGGGAGCTGCCCTGGTCGTGCGCCAGGTCGAACTGCTCCAGCGCCAGGACGCGCACGCCCCGTTGCGCCAGGTGGAAGGCCGTGGCGCTGCCCATGGCGCCCACGCCGACTACGATGACATCCCAATCAGACACGCGGGCAATGCCTCCAGCGCTCACAATCCGCCCGCATTGTGCGAAAGGCCCGGCGTATGAGCCACCCGCTGCGAATCGTGCTGCTGGGCACCGGAACTCCCGATCCGCGACCGCATCGCGGCGGGTCGTCCACCTACGTCGGCGTGGGTGATGCCGGCGTCGTCTTCGATCTGGGACCCGGGGCGACTCGGAATCTCGCGGCCGCGGGCATCGACCTCGCCACGATTGGCCATGTGTTCTTCACCCACCTGCACTTCGACCACTCCACCGACTACCCGCACTTCGCGCTGTCGCGTTGGGACCAGGGCGCCGGACGCGGCGACGACCTCAACGTCTACGGGCCGCGGCCGCTGGAGCGCATGACGGAGCGCCTGTTCGGCCACGACGGCGCCTTTGGTCCTGATCTCGTCGCGCGCATCAACCACCCCATGAGCTTGCAGGCCTACCGCAACCGCGGCGGTGTGATGCCCCGCCGGCGCCCGCGCATTGCGGTTCAGGAACTCGAGGTGGGAGACACGGTCTCAGCCGATGGATGGACGGTTCGCGTGGGGCACGCCCAGCACGCGCAGCCCTATCTCACGTCGCTGGCCTACCGGCTCGACACCGCGGGGGGCTCGGTGGTGATCTCCGGGGACACGCGCCCATTGCCGGAGATTGTCGAGTTGGCGCGCGGGGCGCACACCCTGGTCCACATGGCCATGGAGGTCGACGCCGCGCGCGAACGCTGGCCAGACATTTACGCCGCCTGCACCACGGCCCGCGGCGCAGGCGAGATTGCCGCCGCCGCAGGCGTCCAGCGATTGGTGTTGGTGCACGTCATGACCGAAGCCGATGATCCGTCATATATGAACGCGATGATTGCCGAGGCGCGCGCAGTCTTCAACGGCTGTGTCATCGGCGGCGCCGACGGTCTGGTGCTGGCCTTTCCCGAGCTCGACTAACGCGCGCCGACGACTGCTTCAATGAGCCGCTCGGGCAGCGTGTCCCATGGGCGCGGCTCCACGACCGCGAGCCCTTGGCGCGAGGCCTCCGCGGCAAGCCACTGGCCGAACATCCACTTGGCCTTGGCCTCGGCTTGAAGCTCGTCTTGGCCTCGGCCCACCGCCCTGGTTCCGTGATGAGACGCCAGCGCGATTCGAAGCGATGATTCATCGGGCTCCACGATGAACGCCGCCCGAATCCAGGCCGCGCGTTCGAGCATTGGTGGGCGAGCAAGCAGCGACGGCAAGATGCCGTCGCCCTCGATCACGATGGGCACTTGCTGGTCGACGTGGTTCTCCACAATCGCCTCCAGCGCGGCGGACATGACGTAGCCGACATCGATCAGAGCGGCGCACTGCTCCTCCGGCGTGCTTTTTCGAAAGTCTGGCTGCCTGTCGGCATACAGCGCCTTCGTTCCGCTGGGCAACGTGACATCAGCCCGTTGGAACGCGAGTCGCAGGTCATCGACCATCAACCACGGCACGCCGAGTGCCCGGCCCAAGCGCTCCGCCGCGGTCGTCTTTCCGGCTGCCGAATGCCCCCCGATAAGCAGTACGAGCCAGTCCACCGCGCTCCGCCCGCTAGGAAACCCAGGCGCGAGCTACCAGACTTCGTCCCTGGCGTAGAGCGACTTTGCCGGCCCGATCAGCTTGGGATCGGGCTTCGGTACGCGCCGCTCGACGTCGGGGTCGTACTCCAAGCTCCGCAGCACGAAGCGCATGCAGTTCAGCCGGGCGCGTCTCTTGTCGTCCGACTTCACGACCACCCACGGCGAGGCCTTCGTGTCGGTGCCCGCGAACATCACCTTCTTGGCCTCCGTGAACTCGTCCCACAGCGGCAGCGACCGCATGTCCACGGGGCTCAGCTTCCACTGCTTGAGGCTGTCTTGGGCGCGAGACATGACGCGCCGCAATTGCTCCTCCTGGCTCACCGAGAACCAGAATTTGTACAGGCGCAGGCCCTCGTTGATCAGCATTTGCTCGAAAAGGACGGTATCGCGAAGGAAGCGCACAGTTTCGGCCGGCGAGCAGAAGCCCATCACCGGCTCGACCACCGCCCGGTTGTACCAGGAGCGGTCGAAGAACACGATCTCACCCTCCGAGGGAAGGTGCTGCACGTAACGCTGGAAGTACCACTGGCCGCGCTCCCGCTCGGATGGGGCCGGCAGCGCAACGACCGTGGCGCCACGGGGGTTGAGGTGCTCCATGAAACGCTTGATGGTTCCGCCCTTGCCGGCAGCGTCCCGCCCCTCGAATAGCAGCACGACGCGCTGCCCGGTGTCCTTGACCCACTTCTGCATCTTCAGCAGTTCGACCTGCAGCGCGGCCTTCCGACGTTCGTACGCGCGCCGGCCCATCTTGGTGTCGTAGGGATAGGAGTCGCTGATGATCTCGCGGCGCCCGGCGCGTTCCACCTTCCGCAGGATCTCCTTGGGAATCCCTTTCGTGGGAATCAGGAGACCGGAGTCGTCTCGTACGGCGGTTGCGGTTGCCATGGGAATACCCTATTTGCGCGTCTCGCACCCGTCAATTTCCGCTTCCAACCTTGACTATCAAGGTTGGGCGGGGGCTGCGTCGCGCACCGCCGTGCTGGTCCCGACCGGTGACAGAGTGTCCCGTCGCACCGGCACTGGACCAGGCCGGCCTGGCCGGCCCGCGGCTACAGCGCCGCCAACACCTCGCGCTGGCGTGCCAGCCGCTCCGATCGGGCCGCGGCGAACCGCTTGATGCCGGCGTGGATCGAGTCGGCGTCGAGATTCGCCTCCGCGATCACGTCCGGCTCGGTCCCGCCGGTCAGCCACTGGTTGTCCCAGTCGGACCACAGCGAGTACTCGTCGGTCAGCGGGCCCAGATCGCGCACCGGCGGCACGCGCCGCGTGCCGGTGGATACCACCATCGCGTCATAGCGCGCGCCGGCCGGTATGAGGCGATCGCGATAGTCCTGCGGCTGGCGCGCGAAGAGCTCCTCGCTCACCACGGCGACCACCCGCACGTTCACGCCCTCGGCTTCGAGCTGCGGCAGCACGCGCATTAGGTTGACCGTCGAGTTCGAACCTTGCACGAACACCGTGCCCTGCGGCTCGCTGCCCGCGTCCCAGTCGCGGATCAAATACATCCCCTTGGCTGCCGCCAGCGGATCGGAGTCGGCGAATTCGTTGCGGTCGGCAACCGGAAAGTCTGGCCGCGCCACCTCGATGGTGATGAGCCCAACCTTCGGATCGCGGGCGGCAAGCGACGCCGCCGCGAAGTAGCCCGGCGCCACGTCGTTGTAGTCCCAGAAGCTCAGATTGATCGCCTGGTCGCGCGGGAACAGCTTCCACACCTGCGGCGCAAAGATGCCGAAGTGCGTGCGCGCATCCGCGGCGGTCTCCGGCCCGGAGTGCCCCGCCAGAATGTGCAGTACGCCCATGCGAAACGGGCTGTCCTGGTTCTGCTGGCTCCAGACGCGAGCCGGCAGATACATCAGCGGCGTGAACGCGCCGTAGGTGCCGCTCAGCGCCCACACGCCGGCGTGCCGGTCGGGATCGAGCGACGCCGACTGGCTCACCAGCCCGATCGCCGACGAGGCGTTCCCGGCCTCCTCGATCGGCGCTTTCATGCGCGTGCCCAACGGATTGTCTACCGGGTCGTAGTGCCCCCACAGCGCGCCCTTCTCCACGTTGATCGAGCTGGATAGGTCGGCCGCCAGGGTGATGAAGCGGTTGTCCGTGACGTAGTTGACCCACTTGATCAGTTCGGAAATCGCGCGCCGGGTTCCGGCAACATCGCCCGGCCGCTTGGCCAGCTCGATGTCCAGTGTCGCCGTCTCGCCGGTCAACTCATTGGTGACCTCGACCGACTGCGGCTCCAGCGGAATGTTCTCCGGACACAGCCGCTCGTCCATGAACGGATTGGCCGTCGGGTCGATGCGCAGCGGCAGGTTGTCGTTCAGCGAGTCGCCGATCTCGACCAGCCGATCCGCCAGCCAGTCGCCCAATCCGTTCTGGTTGAGCACCGACATCGCCACGTCGATATTGGTCTTGAACTGGATCAGCCGCTCGCGCTCATCGGCCACCGGACCGTCGCGGATGCCGTCGAACTCCACGCCGTAGCGCCGCTCGAAGGTCTCGGCCAGCGCCACGAAATAGGGCTCGTTCATCTTCAGCTCGTAGGGATGGCTGTGATACCCGATGAGCTGCTCGCCGAACCCGGGAAGGTGGCCGTTGTCGGCCGCCGGCCACCAGCCCTTGGTCGTCGTCCCGACGACGATGATCGGCCGGCGGTCGTTCGGGTCCCACTCTTCCATCGCCCATAGGGCGGCCATGACCTGGTCGTAGTCGTTGCCGTCCTCCAGCGAGATCACGTTCCAGCCGTAGGACGTCCACTGGTCCTCGATCACGTAGCCCTGGGTGAGGGACGGGTCGATGACCCCACCGACGAGCGAATCGTCGATGCCGGCGTTGTTGTAGGACAGGAGCACGCGCAGCCGCTTGCCCACCTGCTGCGCCAGAGCCTGCGTCTTCAGTTCCTGCGCGTGGCCCTCGGTCATGGCGAACTCGCCCTCGAGCGCGATCACCTTCAGCGAATCGTCGGCGCCGACGAAGTCCCAAAAGGCCGCCTTACCCGCCGCCGTGGCCACGCCGATGCCCGACGGCCCGCCGTTCACGTCGTTGGTCAGGTCGGTAGTCTCCGAGTGACCGGCCAGCGAGCGGATGCCGCGAATCTGGGCCTGCGCGAAGAGCGGGTGGTCCTCCAGCCCGTGGTCCTGCAGCAGCGTGTCCAGGGCGCCGCGTCCGCGACGGAATCCCAGCGCGTCGATCGGCAGCATGCCCACGTTGGGGTCGACGGCGTAGCGGTCGTCACCCGTCGCCGCGTGCTTCTGGGCCATGGCCTCGCCCATGATCATCCAGAGCGCATAGGCCGTGGGAATGTTGTGCCCCCCGGCCAGCATGAAGCGGTCGCAGAACGGGTGCTTGGGCCGGCGGTAGTCGTAGCGGAGGGCGCCGTTCTCGGGTCCGCCCAGATGCAGGGCCACGTTGTAGGGCGTATAGGCCAGCGGCCCGCCGAAGTGCCCGGTCTGGGCGTAGTTGCCCAGCAGCACCAGCGTCATGGCGGTCATGAACCCGACGTCTTCAATCCGCTCGCGGTCGTAGGCGGGGACTTTGACCGTGTCGTCGATCGTCACCGTCTGCACCGCGCTCGCGCGGGCGGTGACGCTTTGGCTGCCGTTGCTGTGCGCCATCAATCGCTGCTCCTTGAGAGTGGATGCCGGGGGAGGGGTATCGTCAGTCTTCCCCGGGTGCGCCCGTCACGCGGCGAACGAGGCACGCCGCCTCGATTGCGCCACCCGAAAGGCGCATAAGAGGGTACCCGATACCCCGAGCCTCGATAGCGCGATTCCGCTGCGGCGGAAGAGGTCGCCACACCGTCCGCGAGACGCGCCAGTCACCAGGGCATCGCCGATCTCCAGCGACGCGCTTGGCAGGTTCAGGAGCCCGTCAACAGCTTGCGCAAACCTCGGGGATACAACGGGCCGTCGAGCGGCTGGGAAAGGTCAAGCCACACGGCCTCGATGCGCTTGCCGCTTGACTCCGTTCCGTTGATCAGCTCGGCACGGTAGAGCGACCGGTCCACGAGCTGTGCCTCGAAGAGAAACTCGATCTGGTGCGCGCGCTCACCGTCCCGCTCGAAGATGTTCTCGACAGTGGTCAGATGCCGCACCTGATCGATCTCGGCCGCGATCTCCTCCAGGATTTCCCGCTTCACGGCCTGCGCCGCCCGTTCGCCGAACTCAATCGCGCCGCCGAGCGGTCGGTAGTAGCGACCGCCATCCGGCCCGGTGTACCGCCGCACCAGCAGCCGCGAACCGTCGCGAATGACCGCGAGCGCCACCGGGCGAATGCGAGACTGGGGTTTTCGCTTGTCAGACATCAGTGCGCCATCCGAACCAGTCGGTCGGCCCCGTTGCCGAAATACGGCGGCGGTCCCACCGCCGGGCTCCGGCGTGCCGCTGCGGCGGGTCGGGGGGCACTTTGCCCGTGAAATGCGGACCTGGATTCCGGCCTTCGCCGGAATGACGGACAAATATGCCGCACTACCCTATGGCGCGCCCTCCGGCGGGGGCGGCGGACCATCGCGCAAGTAATCGAGGCTGAGCGCCGTGCGGACCTGCTCCACCAACGCCTCGCCGCGGCGCTTCGTTGCCGCCGTGCCGGCTGCCAGCACGTCGCGCACGTCGTCGGGCCGCGCCGCCCAGTGCTCCCTCCGGTCGCGGATCGGCGCCAAAAGGTCGTTCATGGCTTGGAACAGCCGGTCCTTGACCTCGACGTCCCCCACCCGTCCCGTCCGATAGCGGACTTTCAGGTCGTCCACCTCGTCCGTATTCGGATTGAAGGCGTCGTGATACATGAACACCGGATTTCCCTCCACGGTGCCGGGATCGGTGGCTCGCAGCCGCTTGGGATCGGTGAACATGCTGCGCACCTTGGCCCGCAGCGTTTCTTCCGAGTCCTTGAGGAAGATCGCGTTGCCGGCCGAAGTGCCCATCTTGCCCTTGCCGTCGATGCCGACCAGCCGCGGCACCGCGCCTATCCGCGCCTCGGGTACCACGAACGTGTCCCCAAAGCGCCGGTTGAAGCGGATGGCGACGTCGCGCGTCATCTCGATGTGCGGCAGCTGGTCGTCGCCCACCGGCACCAGGTGGGCCAGCGGCAGCAGGATGTTGGCGATCTGCATCACCGGGTAGTTGAAGAAGGCCACGGGCACCGACTTGGTCGTCGCCTCCAGGTCCGCCAGCTCGGCCTTCAACGTCGGATTGCGTTGCAAATGGCCCAGCCCCAGAAACCAGCTCAGATGCAGCGTCAGCTCGGCGAACTCCGGCACGCCGCTCTCGATGACGAAGTGCGAGATGTCCGGATCCAATCCCACGCCCAGCCAGTCCAGCGTCACTTCCCAAAGTCCCCAGCGAATCCAGGGCAGGTTGTCTGCGTAGTCCGAGACCTGGTAGTCGGCCAGCAGGAAGAACGATTCGTACTCGTCCTGCAGCTCCAACCACTGCGAAAACGCGCCGGCGTAGTGGCCCACGTGGGACGGCCCCGAGGGGCGCAACCCAGTCAGGATGCGGCGTCGCTCGGCGGCGGGGGCGTTGGCAGGCTCCGACATGCGGGGTGACCTCGACGGCGATCAGGGGCAGTCCATAGTGCCACTGCAAGCCGCCGAAACGCGGCGCGGGGACTACCGAATCAGCTTGTTGACCCCATTCAGGCCGGCAACCTTGTAGGCCTCGGCGAACGTGGGATAGTTGAAGATCGTCTCCACGAAGTAGTCGATGGTGCCGCCAAGCTGCATGACGGCTTGGCCGATGTGCAGCAGCTCGCTGGCCTGGTTGCCGAAGATATGGACCCCAAGCACCTTGCGCGTGTCCGGGTCGAACAACAGCTTCAGAATGCCGAAGTCGTCGCCGATGATCGCGCCCCGAGCGATTTCCTTGTACCGGGCCACGCCGCTCTCGTAGGCCGCCCCTTCCATCGTGAGTTCCTCTTCCGTCTTTCCGACCAGGGCGATCTCGGGAATGGTGTAGATGCCGATGGGCAACTCGTCGTCGATGCTGGGGCAGTCCAATCCCAGGGCGTGGCGCGCGGCCAGGCGTCCCTGCTCCGCCGACGTGGACGCCAGCGCGGGCTGTCCGATCACGTCGCCCACGGCGTAGACGTGCTCTAACTCCGTCTGGAAAAACTTGTTGACTTTCACCCGTCCGCGGTCGTCGGCGGCCAGTCCGGCGGCGTCGAGATTCAGCAGTCCCGTGGCGCCGCGGCGTCCGATCGAGTACATCACCACGTCGCTGACCATGCGGGCGCCGGTTTCGAGCACCGTGACCGGACGGCCGCGATTGTCGAACACCACGGTCTCCACCTTATGCCCGAGGCGCATCGTGATGCCGTCCTCGCGCATGCGGAACTTCAGCGCTTCGCCGATTTCCTCGTCGACGATGTCGAGCAGCTCCTTGCGCCCGTCGATCAGCGTCACCGCGACGCCGAGCGTGGCAAATATGCTGGCGTACTCCGTGCCGATGATGCCGCCGCCCACGACGGTCAGCGACTTGGGAATCCTGGGCAGGTCCAGGATCCCGTCGCTGTCGACGACGCGCTCATTGTCGAAGGGAATGTGCGGCGGCCGCGCCGGGCTCGAACCGGTGGCCAAGATGACTTTGTCGGCCCGAACTTCGATGATGGAGTTTTCGGTATGGATCGCGAGCGTGTGGGAGTCAACGAAGTGCGCGACGCCGTTGAGCAGCTCCACGTCGTTGCGCAAGAACCCGTCGCGGACCACGTCCACTTCGGCCTGCACGACCTGCGCCGTGCGCAGCAGCAAATCGTGCATGGTCACGTCGGCCATCACGCGGTAGGACTCGCCGTAGAACGAACGCTGGCCGATGCCGGTGACATGGATCACGGCCTCGCGCAGGGTCTTGGAGGGAATGGTGCCCCGATGGACCGCCTGCCCGCCGACATAGCGTTGGCGATCGACCGCGGCCACGCGTTTGCCGCCCTTGGCGGCCTGGATCGCCGCGCGCCGTCCCGCCGGTCCCGTGCCGATGACCACAATGTCGTAGTGCGGCTTGTCGTTCGACGGGCCGCCGGGGCCAGGGCCTTGAGTGTTCTGCATGCGCACAAACCGTTTGCCGCAACAGTTCCGCAGGCATCGTAGCGTGACAATCGTCGCGGTATCTGTGGCCTCGACTGTGCCGAGTGGGTGGGCGAGTTTGTGACGACGCGTTGGCGCCGTGCGGCGGTCTCGCTGCGTGCACGGCGTGCCGTGGCTGTGACCGGCCTTGCGGTGGTGCTGTTGACCGGCGCCTGCGCCCCGGTTCACCACAACGAAGTCACCGTCTATGCCGCGGCCTCGCTCCGCGATGCGTTCACCGAAATTGCCCAGGCATTTGAGGAGACTCGCTCGAATGCGCACGTGGTGCTCAACTTCGCGGGCTCGCAGGTGCTGCGGGCCCAGATCGAGCGCGGGGCTCCCGCCGAAGTCGTGGCCACGGCGGACGAAGTCCACGCACGGCAGTTGGAGGCGGCCGGTCTGCTGGCGGCCTCGCCACGCACTTTCGCCGAAAACGCGCTCGTGCTCGCCGTGCCCGCCGACAATCCTCGAGGGCTTGGGTCCCTGGCAGATCTCACCGCGCCGGACGTGCGCCTCGTCATGGGCATTGCAGATGTCCCCGTCGGTCGCTATGCCCGCGCCGCGTTGGAGCGCTATGCCGCGGCCATTGGACACGACGCATTCGTGCAAGCCGTGCTTGACAATGTGGTCTCATTCGAGACCAACGTCCGCCACGTGGCGGCGAAGCTGGAGCTGGGCGTGCTTGATGCCGGATTCATCTATACGACCGATGTGCTTGCGTCTGACGGCGCCCTGATCGAGATTCCGCTGCCTCCGGAGGCGGCGATTGCGGCGCCCTATCCGATCGCCGTGACGAAGCGCGGAGCCGACCGAGAGGCTGCGACGGCCTTCGCCGACTTCGTGCACTCGCCCGCCGGCCAGCGCATCCTGGCGGCGCACGGCTTCCGGCCCGCCGGCTGAGACTCGCCGAGGAATCTCCGAAATGCGCCGCGCCCAGTCCATCACGTGGAGCAGGCTTGCCCTGGCCGCGTCAGCCGCGATCCTGGTCGCCTTCATCGGCATCCCCGTGGGCGCATTGATCGCGCGCGGCGTCATCGAAGGCGACGTCCTCGCCGCGCTGCGCAGCCCGGTCGCCATCACCGCGCTCTGGCTCTCGCTGGCCACCTCGGCCATCGCCGTTGCCGTTGCCGTTGTGCTGGGAACGCCGGCGGCCTACCTCCTCGCGCGCCATGCCTTCCCCGGCCGAAGCATCGTCGACACCCTGATCGATCTGCCGGTGGTGCTGCCGCCGGTCGTCGGTGGGCTGGCGCTGCTCGTGGCGCTCGGGCGCCATGGGGTAATCGGCGGTCCGCTGGACGCCGCCGGCGTGGATGTCGCACTTACTACCGGCGCGGTGGTTCTGGCGCAACTCTTCGTTGCCGTGCCCTTCTACATTCGGGCCGCGCGCGCCGGATTCGAGAGCGTCGACCGTCGGCTCGAATCAGTCTCCGCCACGCTTGGCGCCGGCGGATGGCGCACCTTCCGGCGAGTCACGGTGCCCCTCGCGCTGCCGTCGCTCATCGGCGGCGCGGTCATGTGCTGGGCCCGCGCCCTGGGCGAATTCGGCGCCACCATCATGTTCGCCGGCAATGTCTTCGGCCGCACCCAGACGATGCCGCTGGCGATCCTCGAAGCCATTGAGACCGACGTCGACGCCGCGCTGGCCATCGCCATCGTCCTCATCGTCCTGGCCTTCGCCGGGCTGCTGGTATTCAAGGGACTGGCGCGGCTCGGAGGACGGGTCCTGTGATTCGGGCGGACATACGCACAACGGTCGGCGGCTTCGACCTCGCGGTCGACCTCGCCGTGGATCGCGAGATCACCGTGCTCTATGGGCACTCCGGCGCCGGCAAAACACTTACGCTTGAGGCCATCGCCGGACTCCTCACGCCGCGTCAGGGCCGCATCACGCTGCATGACCGGGTCGTATTCGACAGCGCGTCCGGCGTCAACGTGCCGCCGCAACGGCGCGATCTCGGCTATCTGGTGCAGAGCTACGCGCTCTTTCCTCACCTCACCGTCGCGCAGAACATTGCCTATGGCCTCGGCCATGTCCGCCGTTCCGAGCGCCGCGAGCGCGTGGAGCGCTTCGCGCGCATGTTCGGCGTGGACGATCTGCTGCGTCGCCGTCCGGCGCGCATTTCGGGCGGCCAGGCCCAGCGCGTGGCCCTGGCGCGCGCGCTCGTGCGCGAGCCTCGGGTGCTGCTTCTCGATGAGCCATTCGCCGCGGTCGACTCGAGCAACCGCCGCACCATGCGGCGTGAGCTCCGGCAGCTCGCGCAGCGCCTCGATCTCAGCGTGGTCATGGTCACCCACGACCTCACCGAGGCCTACAACGTGGGCGACCGGCTGGCGGTCATCGATCGCGGACGCGTGCTCCAGGCGGGCCCGCGCGACGAGGTCTTCCACCGTCCCGCCACGGCGCGCGCCGCGGAGTTGCTCGGGGTTCAGAACGTCCTGCCCGGACGGGTCGTGGGCGCCGACGGCGACCGAGTACATATCGCCAGTGGGCTCGGCATGGTCGCGGCACAGGCCGACTCCCGTCCCCAATCCGACCACGTCCAACTCGCCGTTCGCGCCGAGCAGATCATCCTCGAGCGGCCCGACCGGCCAACGACCGAGCGCGAGAACCGCTTTCAAGTCACCATCGTGGACGAGGCGGCTTTCGGCTTCTCGCACACGCTGGTCGTGCGAGTCGACGACGTCCCGTCCGGCGCGCCAACGCTAGAGATCGACGTCCCGGCGCACCCCTACCAGGTGCTCAACGTCCCCGCCCGCCGCGACTGGCGCATCCACATCCCACCCGAAGCGGTGCATGTGATCCCAACGTGAATGGCGATCGAGACTCGGAGTGTTCGTGGTTTGTACGGTATAATCGCCACGGAGGCTGTCTTGGTGAGTAGTCGATGTCCGAAGGAACCGTCTGGCCGCTTGAGCCGCATACGGCCGCAAAGCACGAGATTCTCCGCCGGTATCTGGGCGCCTGGTTCGCGATTCTTGGTCGTCAGAACCGACGTTTGGTCTACGTTGATGGATTCTGTGGCCCCGGGCGATACACCGACGGGGAACCTGGGTCGCCACTTGTCGCGGTTGAAGTAGTACAAACTCTTGCGGGCAAGATCGCGGCTAAGCCAGAATTGGTATTCATTGATAACGATGAATTGAGAATTGACAATCTCAAGCTGGAGCTTAGATCTGAAGCTTCGAATAGCTACAATATGCATATCATTTGTGGGGAGTTCAGAGACAAATTCCCCAGGGTGATTAATTCGCTGGTCCGGCGACAACAGCCTACGCCACCTCTCTTCGCGTTTATCGATCCGTTCGGTTTCTCGGGTATCCCATTTGATCTTGTGAGACGAATCCTCAGTTACGAACGTTCCGAAGCGTTTATTCTCCTAAACACAAATGCGTTGCGGAGATTCCTGGAACATTCAAATCATGAGATTCGGATCCATATCGCGGAGACTTTTGGGACATCAGATGTATTTGAAATCTCGACAGCCAGCTTTGATCGTCTTATGGCGCTCCGTGAGCTATATCAAAAGCAGCTCAGCCAACACGCAAAGTTTGTTCGATACTTTGAGATGCTCGATAGCAGTGGCTCCACTATCTACCACCTGTTCTTCGCGACGAACAATCCGCTTGGATTTGAGAAAATGAAGGACGCAATGTGGGCTGTGGATCGAACTGGTGCTTTTCGCTTCTCAGACAGGACTGATCCAAATCAAATGATCCTGTTGGGACCCGACCCGAGCGGCGATCTGGCGGCCACTCTCGCGGAGCGGTTTGGTGGTCAGACGCACGACGCTCAATTGGTCAAGCGTTGGGTGGTGGAGAACTCGATATTCGTGCGCAAGCACGTGACGGCCGCGTTGAGGTATGCGGAACGCAACGGGCAAATAGCCGTAGGCGAGTCCAAGAGCGACGGCAGCCGTCGGAAGCGCAACACCTATCCTGACGGATCAACGATCAAGTTTCGAGATCGCTGAGCCATGACGCAGACTTCTCGCACTGAGTGGACGGACGCCACGTGGAATCCCGTGACGGGGTGCACCCGCACGAGCCCTGGCTGCGACCACTGCTACGCCGAGCGGATGGCCAAGCGGCTGCAGGCGATGGGGAACCCCCGATACACGAACGGGTTCGAGGTGACGTTGCATTGGGACAAGGTGTCCGAGCCGCTGAAGTGGCGGCAGCCGCGCCGCATCTTCGTCAACAGTATGAGCGACCTGTTCCATGACGCGGTTCCGCCGGATTTCGTGCGGGCAGTCTTCGAGACCATGGCGTCCGCCCACTGGCACGAATTCCAGGTACTCACGAAGCGCGCTCGGCGGCTTCCCAAGATCGCGGGCGGCCTCAAGTGGCCTCCCAATGTCTGGCTCGGCGTCTCGGTCGAGTCTCAGGAATATGCCTGGCGCGCCAACCACTTGCGTGGCGTCCCTGCCGCGGTGCGCTTCTTGTCGGTCGAGCCGCTTGTCGGGCCCGTTCAGACTCTGGACTTGGACGGCATCGACTGGGTCATTGTGGGCGGCGAGAGCGGACCCGGCGCCCGGCCAATGGACGCGCATTGGGCGCGCGCGATTCGCGACCAATGTGTGGCTGAATCCGTCCCCTTCTTCTTCAAGCAGTGGGGAGGTGTGAACAAGCACCGCACCGGCCGCGTGCTCGATGGTCGGACGTGGGACGAATTCCCCGTGGCGGTGACAAGAACCTAGCCGCCTAGAACCCGGCCCCCGCTAGCTCGCCCCGTTCAACCGCGGCATCACCTCGTCCACCAGCAGCGTCATCGACTGCACCCATTGGTCGCGCGGCTGCCACTCGTGCGCCATGGCCAGCAGCACGCCGAATCCGCCCACGTCGTCGTACAGCTTCTGCAGCTTGGCGGTGACATCGTCCGGGCTGCCCACGATGAAGACGTTGTCCACCAGATACTCGACCGTCACGTCCGAGTCCGGCATGTCCGTGTCGATCTTCATTGCGTCCAGCATGCGCACCTTCGGCATGATGTGCAGGAAGTAGTTGCGGAAGTCGCGGGCCAGCGTGCCCTCCAGGGCTTCCTTCCGCGCCTTCTCGGTGGTTTCGGCGATGTAGACCTCGCGCGCGATGCGCCATTGCGAGCGGTCGGGCGTTCGACCGGCCTCGAGCGCGCCTTCCTCCACCGATTCCCAGTGCGTCTTGATCACGCGCGTCGGCACCAGGTTGATGCTCATTGGAATCCAGCCGCGCGCGCCCGCCAGCGTCAGCGTGCCGGAGTTCTCCGAAACTCCCGCCACACCGATCGGGGGATGCGGCTTTTGGTAGGGCTCCATGTGCACCCGCAGGCCGATCAGGTCGTCCGGCTCGGGAATGTTGAAGTCCCAGAACGCCGATCGGTAGCGCCCCGGTTTCGGATCGTTCCAGAGCATGAGCACGGTTTCGATGGCTTCGCGCGTCATGGCCCGGTGTTCGCCCGTCTTCGGATCGAAGCCAAACACCTCGAAGTCGCCGGGGAATCCGCCGGATCCAACGCCCCACATGAAGCGGCCCTTGGCCATGTGGTCGAGTTGGGCGATCCGGTGGGCAATCATGAACGGATTGTGGTTGGGCATGCAGGTCACGCCCGTCCCGAACTTCATGCGCTCGGTTTTCGCCAGCGCGTGCGCGATGAAAATGTCCGGCGCGGGGATGTTCTCCCACTGCGTCGTGAAGTGCTCCCCGATCCAGGCCTCGCTATAGCCCAGCTTCTCGAGCGTGATGAGCATGTCGAGATCGTTTTCCAGCGTCTCGGTGACGTTCGACCCCGGAGGGTGCAGGGGCATGGCGAACAGTCCGACGTCCATCGCAACCTCCGTCCCGTGTCGGGTCGGTGCGGGATCACTCTGAGCCGCGATTGTCGGCCAGCAGCGGATACAGCGTCAACGCCACCGCAATTGGTCATGAACGCCCCGGACCGCCGGCGCCCACGTTGCTACCGTGGACAGTGGGACCGCGCACGGTGCGATGCCGATGGCCGAGTGGGTAGCCGAGCAGGGACAGCTGCTGCTGGCCTTGCTCGAAGAGCACCAATACCTCGCGCTGGCCCTCGCCGTCGGTCTGGAGGGAGCAGGCGTGCCGCTGCCGATCTCGGCAGAGGTCGTCGTGGTCACGATGGGCTTTCAGGTCTACCGCGGCGAGGCCAACCCGTGGGCCGTCATGGGCACCGTGGTCGCGTCCGCCACGGTGGGCGTGAGCGTGCAGTATTGGATCGCGCGCGGCATTGGCCGACCGCTGCTGGATCGCTACGGACGCATCCTGCGAATTCGCCCCACGCACCTCGAGCGCCTCGAGCGCTGGTTCGCGCGGCGCGCCTTCCCGGTGGTCGTGATCGGCCGCGTCGTGCCGGCCATTCGCATCATCATTCCCGTCGTGGCCGGGGTCGCGCGCGGCGACTTCCGGCGCTTCGTGCCCGCGGCGGCCGCCGGCATCTCGCTCTGGGCGCCGCTCTACATGGGCATCGGCTGGGCCTTTGGCGAAACCGTGGAGCAGGTGCTGACCACCGTGCTCTCCGACCCATCGCCGGCCGTCATCGCGGCGGCCGGCGTGGGCGGACTCGCCGTCGTCGCCCTGGCGATCCGCTTCCGCCGGCGTCTGGCCCCGCTAGTTGCCCGCCCCGCAGCGCGCCTCACCGAGCGCATCGGGCGGCGCGGCTAGCTTCCGTCCGCTAGTCGAGCACCGCCGTCGCCTCGATCTCCACCAGGCCGCCCGGAAGCGCCAGTTCCACCCCCACGGTCGACCGCGCCGGCTTCGTGTCGCCGAAGTACTCGATGTAGACCTCGTTCATGCCGGCGAAATTGGCGATGTCGGTGATGAACACCGTCACCTTCACCACGTCGTTGAGCGACGCGCCGGCGGCCTCCAGCGCGGTCTTGACGTTCTCGAGCGTCTGCCGTGTCTGCGAGGTGATGTCGTCGCCCACCAGCTTGCCGTCGGCGTCGAGGCCCAGCATGCCGGCGGTCGTCACCACGTTGTTCTTGCGAACCACGAGCGTGTAAGGGGCGATGGGCGCGGACATGCTGTCCGGGTTGATGCGCTGAATTCCCATGGGCGTTCCTTCCGGGCAAATACGCGATGACCGAGGGTACACGGCGCACCGGCCAAACGCCGCCCACTGATCCTGTTGCGCAACCCCTCCACCAGCGGTCGGACACGAGCCGCATCCTCTCCCCGACAGGCCCCTTTTTCCTCTCCGACAGACCCTCTTCCCTCTCCGACAGGCCCTTTTCCCTCTCCGACGGGCCTTGTTCCCTCTCCTGGGGGAGAGGGTTAGGGTGAGGGGAATCCGGCTCGCGGCCTCGGATTCCCGACCACCCGTCGAAACGCGTCCCGGTACGCGACGGCTACCATGGCGTTCCCCGTCAGCCGAGGACCTGCTCGTGTACGACCTCCTGATCTCCGGCGGCACCGTCGTCGACCCGGCGCAGGGCCTCAATCACCGGCGCGACGTGGCGATCACGGGCGGCCACGTGCGCGCGGTCGCCGAGCGCATCGACCCCGCACAGGCTCACCACGTCCTCGATGCCTCGGGACTGCTCGTCACGCCCGGCCTCGTCGACGTTCACGTCCACGTCTACGACGGCGTGAGCCATTACGGCGTCGACGCCGACACCTACGTCCTGCCCAGCGGCGTCACCACCGCCATCGACGCCGGATCGGCCGGCGCCGACACCTTCGAAGGTCTCAGGCGCTACGTGATCGAGGTCTCCGAAACGCGCCTCAAGGCCTGTCTCAACATCTCGACGACGGGTATGGTCTCGCCGGTCGTGGGCGAGCTCGAGGACATCCGGCTCATCGACCCCAAGAGGGCCATCGAGGTCTGCGAGCGCCACAGCGACGTGATCGTCGGCGTCAAGGCCAGGATCAGCGAGAACCTCGCCGGGAACAACGCGCTGCCCGCGCTGCACCGCGCCCGCGAGGCGGCGGACGCCGTGGGGCTGCCGATCATGATCCACCCCAACGCCCCCGTCTGCACCCTGGACGACATCCTCCGCGAGATGAAGGCCGGCGACCTGCTGACCCACTGCTATCACGGGCTGGACGAAGGCGTCCTCGACGACGACGGCCGCGTGCGCGCCTCGGTCCGCGCCGCCGTGAATCGCGGCGTCCACCTTGACGTGGGCCACGGCCAGGGCAGCTTTTCCTGGAGCGTGGCCGAGTCGGCGATGGCGCAGGACCTGGTCCCAAGCACCATCAGCAGCGACCTGCACGCCTACAACTTCGACGGTCCGGTCTTCGACCTGGCCACCACCCTCAGCAAGTTCCTGCACCTGGGCCTGGACCTGCCCGACGCCCTGCGCCGCTGCACTGTCACCCCGGCGGAGATCCTGGGCATGCAGGGACAGATCGGCACCCTGGCGGTCGGCGCACACGCCGACGCCGCGCTCTTCCGGGAGGAGATCGGCGCCCACACCTTCGAGGACGCCCACGGCCAAACCCGCATCGGCGAGCGCCGCCTGGTGCCCGTCAAGGTCGTCAAGGGCGGCAAGGTCATCGATGCCGTCGCCCGCGGCTGGCACGGCCACCAGCATCACCATCACTAGGCGAATCGTGCTGGCGGCTCACGACCAATCACGCGAGGGCGGTGCGCCCAGGCCGTCGCTCGTGGCGGGGTGGCAGGTGTGGGCCATCACCTGCACCGCCCCGTGCTCGTCCTGCATCTCGCCGTAGACCAGCATCACCGGCGAATCCAAAATCGCGCGCTGGTAGCGGGTGAAGACCGACGGGCGAATGATGATGTTGACCAGCCCGGTCTCATCCTCCAGCGACAGGAAGGTGTAGCCGCGCGCGGTGGGCGGGTGTTGGCGGTTGATCACGATGCCGGCCACGGTGACCATGACTCCGGTGCGGGCCTGCTCGCGCAGGGCGTCGGGAACGCCGCTGTCGCCCAGGCCCTGGAACTGCCGCCCGCTGCTCTGCCCGTCGTAGTGATTCCCGGTGCGGCGGGCCCGCTCGCCGTAGCGCCCCACCGCGGGTGGATGCAGCGAGCGGCCTCGACCGCGGCGCGGGCGCGGAATCGGTGGGCGCACGCCGGCCGGAATGGCGACCCGAGGGATGCGCGTCGGCCGCGCCTTGACCGTCGCTGCGCTATCCGGGCGTGCGCGCCGCTTGGCGGCCAGGTCCAACAGGTCGGCGGCGCGCAGCACGCCGGATTGCGCCAGGGCCGGCCGCAGGAACTCCAGGCCGCGCCAGCGGGTCGAAAGGCCGGTGGCGGCGAAGTCCATCCGCACCTGCACCAGCGCGTCGGCCGGCGGCAGCGCCACCGGCTCCTCCAGCTCCGCCACCAGGTTCGGCAGCTCGCCGCCGTGGGCCGCCGGCGCATGGGCCTGCACCTGCCAGAGCGCCGCGCGCCGGTTCAGCCCCAGACCGCGAAATGCCCCCGCCGTGGCCAGCGCTTCCAGGACGTTGATCGGCAACCGCGTCCGGCGGCAGAAGTCTTCCAGGGAGCGATACGGCCCGCGGGCCGACGCCTCATCCAGGCGCTCGCGGTGGGCCTCGCCCAGGCCCTCCACGTACTGATAGCCCATGCGCACCGCGCCGTCCGGCTCCACCATGCACTCGAAGCGGCTGTGCCGGATGTCCACGGGACGCACCGTCACCCCGTGCCGCTGGGCGTCGCCCACCAGGGTGTGCGGGCTGTAGAAGCCCATCGGCTGGCTGTTGAGGATCGCGCAGGTGAACTCCGCGTGGTGGTGCACCTTCAGCCACGCCGAGACGTACACCAGCAGCGCGAAGGCGCAGGAATGCGCCTCGGGAAATCCATAGCCCGCGTAGCCCTCGATCTGGGCGTAGATCTGCTCCGCCGTCGCCGCGGGGATGCCGCTGCGGGTCATGCCTTGCATCAGGTCCTCTTGCAGCGCCTGGATATGCGCCAGGGAGCGCTTGCGGCTCATCGCGCGCCGCAGCGCGTCGGCCTTGGTTGCCGAGAACCCGGCCGCGACCATGGCGATTTGCAGGCACTGCTCCTGGAAGATCGGCAGCCCCAGCGTGCGCTGCAGCACCGATGCCAGGCCGGGCCACACGGGATCGTCCGCCTCCTGCCCCGTGCGTCGCAGGATCCAGCGCCGGTGCATCTTGGTGGTCATCGGTCCGGGCCGGATGATCGCCACCTGCACCACCAGGTCATAGAAGCACCGCGGCCGCGTCTGCGGCAGCACGTGCATCTGGGCGCGGCTTTCCACCTGGAACATGCCGATGGTGTCGGCCGCGCAGATCGCGTCGTAGACCTCGGGGTCGTCGAAGCTGAAGTCCGCCAGCGCCAGGCGCCGGCCGTGCCGCCGTTCGATCAGTCGGAAGGCCCGCTGGATCAGCGTC
Source organism: Chloroflexota bacterium (assembly GCA_026708035.1). Lineage (NCBI taxonomy): Bacteria > Bacillati > Chloroflexota > Chloroflexota bacterium. The sequence continues at coordinate 161,809 of JAPOVQ010000014.1, forward strand.
AGCATGCCCAGCCCCAGCAGGTCGATCTTCAGCAGGCCGGTGTCGGCGCAGTCGTCCTTGTCCCACTGCGCCACGGTGCGCCCCTCCATCGTCGCCGGCTCGATCGGCACCGACCCGTCCAGCGGGTGCGAGGCGATGATCATGCCCCCGGTGTGAATGCCCAGGTGCCGGGGAAAGTCGACGATCTGCCGGCTTAGCTCCAGCAGATCGCGGCCCACGCGGTTAGAGACCTCGCGCGGCACGTCGCCGCCCGCCTGATCGGGATGCGGCATCTCCACGCTGGGATGCCATTGCAGCCGCTCCGCCAACCGGTCCACCTGGGCCTGCGGCAGCCCCAGCGCCTTGCCCACGTCGCGGATGGCCGAGCGCCCGCGAAAGCAGATGACGTTCGCCACCATGGCCGCGCGACGGCGGCCGTAGCGCTCATAGACGTACTGAATGACCCGCTCGCGCTCCTGGTGCTCGATGTCCAGGTCGATGTCGGGCGGCTCGTCCCGGTCCGGCGACATGAACCGCTCGAACATCAGCCCGGCGGCGATGGGGTCGACCATCGAGATGCCGAGGGCGTAGCAGAGGATCGATCCCGGCGCCGAGCCGCGGGTGTTGACCAGGATGTCGTGGCGGTGACAGAAGTCCACCAGGTCGCGCACGGTGAGGAAATAGCCCGCCAGCCGCAGGTCCTTGACGTACCGCAGCTCCCGCCGCACGCGCTCGCACACCGCCTCGTCGAGGTCTGGATAGCGCCGTCGCGCGCCCTCCCAGACCAGGCGCTCCATGTAGCCGTATTCCGACTCGCCGCTGGGCGTGGGAAACGTGGGCAGGCCGTATTCGAGCTTGCGACTCAGGTCGAAGTCGCACATCTCGGCAATGCGCAGCGTGTTGCCGACCGCCTCGGGGACGCCGGCGAACAGCCGCGCCATTTCCGAGGCGGACTTGAGCACGAACTCGTGATTGGGCCGCAGCCGCCGCCCCGCCGTTTCCAGCGTGGCGGTGTGCTTGATGCAGACCAGCACGTCCTGCAGCCGCGCCCGGGATCGGTCGTGGTAGTGGACGTTGTTGGTGGCCGCCAGCGGCAGGCCGGTGCGCCGCGCGACATCGAGCAGTCCGGCGTTGGCCAGGTGTTCCGTTTCGAGTCGATGGTCCTGGAGCTCGAGAAAGAAGCCGCCGGGTTCGAACAGCTCGGCGTAGGTTCCCGCCAGCTCGATGGCCTGGCGGTCGTCGCCATTTAGCGCCGCGTTTGGAATCGCGCCCCGCAGGCAGCCCGACAGCCCAACCAACCCGCGCGTGTGCCGCGCCAGGGTGTCGAGGTCCAGCTCCGCCGTTCCCTTGGGCCGGTCGCGGTGCGCCGCCGTGGCCAGCCGGCAGATGTTGGCGTAGCCCTCCCGGTCACGCGCCAGCAGGGTGAGGTGACGGCCCTCGGACAGGCTGGCTTCCATGCCCACGATGGGACGCAGGCCGTGCTCGCGCGCCGCGTGGGAGAACCGCACCGCGCCGTAGACCCCGTCGTGGTCCGTGATCGCCAGCGCCGTCAGCCCAAGCTCGGCGGCGCGCGCCGCCATTTCCTCGGGATGCGACGCGCCATCGAGAAACGAGAAGTTGCTGTGCGCGTGCAGCTCGGCGTAGGCGGGCTGGGTCAATCGAGCGCTCCCTGGGCAAACCAGCGACCCTGGGCGCGGTCGTGGAAGAGCACCAGGCCGCGGCCGTCGTCCAACTGCACGTGCAGGTAGTCGCGGTCGACGGGTTCCGCCCACCACTCCGTCTGCACCCGCTGCGGTCCGTAGCTGGCGACGACTTTCCTGGTCGCGCCCTCGAGCGTCACCCAGCGGGCGTCGTCGGCTTGGCTGAGGCGCACCGGACGGGGCGGAGCGAAGAGCCGCGTGAGCCCGCGCGCGCCCACCAGGCCGGTCAGCCACACCGCCGGGAGCTTGGATGCCTCGCGCGTGGGGGACTCCTCGACGTAGGCGTCCAGACGGCGGGCGGCCGTGTCGAGCGTGAAGCCGTCGGGACAGAGCGCCATGCGGAACAGCGCGGCGTCGCCCAGTTGCGCCCGCAGCCGGCTGATCGCGTGGTTGGCGCGCGCCACGCGCTCCGACCGGTTGCCGAGCAGCGACCGCTGCGTACCGACGCCAGGCTCTAGATGCCGCACGTCCAGGCTCATGCGCACCACGCCGGGCTGGTGGGATGAAATCTCCGGCATCACCGCGTCGGCTGGCGCGGTGTCGGCCCATGCCTCGAAGCGCCAGCGGGCCGCGTCGCGAAAGGTGGCGGCCGCGGCGGACGGCTCGGGCAGCGGCAGCGCGAACCGTTGCACCCTGCCGTCCGCGCGCTCGATCCGGCCGCCGACCTGCTGCGCCATCAGGTCCCGCTGGGCCAGGCGCGCGGCCAGGCGCTGCGCCAGGGCCTGCAGCGCGAAGGCGAGACGGTCCACGTTGTGCTCTTCCCACTCGAAGTCGACCGCTTCGTGCAGCACGAGCGGCCGCTTCCGTCCGCGCAGGGGCCTGAGCTCCTCGCCGCGGGCTAGCCGCCTTGCTTGCGCGCCCTCGACCCCGTAGCGAGTCCGCACGGCGTTGGCCGGCAGACCGGCGAACGCGCCGATCGTGGCGATGCCCAGCGTCTCCAAGGTGGCCAGCGTCCGCTCGTCCAGCGGCAGCCGCTCCACGGGCTGCTCGGCCAGGTAGGCCCGATCGGAGGTGGCGACGACGGCGACGCCTTCGGCGCCCGCCGTGCGCGCCGCCACCTCAGCCGCCAGGCGTCCCGTCGCCAGCCCGATGTGGGCCGTGTGTCCGGTCGCCGCCGCGACGTCACGGCGCACCCGCGCGCCCAGCGCCGCGTCGGGGCCGTAGAGCGGCTCCAGGCCCGCCGCGTCGGCAAACGCCAGCCCCACGCCTGCGTCCTCCACCAGCGGGGAAAAGCGGTCCAGCACGTCCAGCACCGCCGCGAACGCGCGGGTGTAGCGCGGCGGATCGTCGGGCACGAAGACGCCCCGCGGGCAGCGCTGCGCCGCTTCCTTGACCGCCATGCCCAGCCGCAGCCCCGCGCCGTGGGCGGCGTCGGAAATCTCGATCAGCCGCCGCTGGCTAGCTTGCGGCGCGTAGATCGCCAGCGGCTGCGCCGACCACGCCGGATGCGTCTGCGCTTCCACCGTGGTTCGAAAGCGCGGCATCCAGAGGCAAAGCGTCTTGCGGTCCACCGGACCTCCTGAGAAACGGACAGTCGATGACGAGGCGCCGCGCGCCCGTGCCGCTGCGCGACTTCAGCACCCGGACCTCCAGCGCCAGCCCGATCGGCGCCTGGGTCAGGCGACTGCGCTGCCAGCGCCAGCCGCGGCAGGCCACGCCGAGCCGCAGGGAGGCCAGGTAGGGCAACCCGGTGACGCGCCGGCCGCCGGACGCCGTCACCACCACCAGTCCCGCCGCCCCGCGTCCCGCCAGGTCGGCCAGGTGCGACCAGCGGTTGACCGGCGGCCGGGTGGCCTCCAGGTCCAGCAGCAGGGCCTCGAAGGCGTTGCTGCGCAGCAGCGTGGCGGTCGCCTGCAGCGCCGCGTCGGCGTCCGGCGGACGCACCACCACCAGGCGTGACAGATCGAGGCTCAGGGCCGCGCCCGCGGTGGGAGCGAACGTACCGGGCAGATCGACGTAAGCCGCCAACCCGCCCTGATCGAGCGCGGCGGCCAGGGTCCGTAGCCCCAGCGTCAACGCGCCGCCGCCGCGTGGGCCGGTGAGCTCGCTCACCCGGCCACGGGGAATCCCCGCGAACCCGGTGGCCTGGTCCAGCGCGGGAATGCCGGTGGCAAAGGCGGCGTCCGGTGGACTGACGCCGAACAGGCGGCCGGCGGCGTGCAGCCCCAAGCGCTGCTCGATATCGCGGACGGCGCGCCGCAGCGCGGCGGGACGCTCGCTGTCGGGTAGAGGCAGTGAAGAGCCCTAGGTAGGACGGGACGCCACTATACCAAACAAAAACCGAACAGAAGTAGGACGACCCCAAGCGGCGGTGGGCCAATTTGCGTCCGTCATTCCGGAGGAGGGAGACGTTGCAAATTTCGGTAGGGGCGGGTCTTAGACCCGCCCGGCGCCAAGCTTCCGGTGCGCCTCCAGATTCGACCGAACTGGATTCCGGCCTCCGCCGGAATGACGAAGGGGTTACGGAAAGGTCTCTGGAGGCGGGAATCCATCCCCGCTTGCCCACCGACGAATCGAGGATGCCTGCCGATCACCTCACCCGCATGCGTATCCCCGCTGCCGTGCCGGCCGGCGTTACCACTTCCCGGGAGTCCGGCGCCGCTCTACTCGTACCGCAGCGCCTCGATCGGCCGCAGCCGCGCCGCGCGGTTGGCGGGGTAGATGCCGAACACCAGGCCAATCGCCACCGACACCGCCAGCGCCAGGACCACCGGTTCGGGCGTCAGGTGGCCCTCCAGCGCGCGGCCGCCGATCCTCACGCCGCCCATGTAGGTCGCCAGCAGGCCGCCGATCACGGCCCCCGCGATGCCGCCGCCCAGGCTCACCAGCACGGCCTCGATCAGGAACTGCACCAGGATGTCGCGGCGGCGCGCGCCGATGGCCTTGCGGATGCCGATCTCGCGCGTTCGCTCCGTCACGGACACCAGCATGATGTTCATGATGCCGATGCCGCCGACCAGCAACGAGATGCCCGCAATCGCGCCCAGGAACAGTGTCAGCGTGCCCGTGACTTCGCCCAGCGCCTCGATGATGTCCTGTTGCGTGCGGATGGTGAAGTCGTCCTCGGTCACGTCGTGCCGCAGCCGGAGCAGCGCGCTCACCTCGTTGGTGACCGCCTCGATCGTTGCCTCGTTCTCGTCGGCGAGCGTCACGCTGATCTCGGACACGATGTCGTCGCCCGCCAGCGTGCGCGACGGGCTGATGCGCGTCTGAAGCGTGGTCAGGGGCACCAGCGCCTGGTTGTCGCGGCTCTGGAACGTGGCCTGGCCTGACTCCTCCATCACGGCGATCACGGTGAAGGTCTGGTTGTTGAGCCGCACCGTGGCGCCGATGGGGTTCTGGCCCGGGAACAGCTCGGTGGCAATCGTCTGTCCCAGGGCGATCACGCGCGCGCGTCGCTGTAGGTCGTCGTCGGTGATGAAGCGACCGGCCTGCGGCTGGAAGGTGCGCACCTCGGCGTAGCTTGGCGTCACGCCGATGATCTGCGTCGAGAACGCGTTGCCGCCCGCCACCAGCGATGCGCCCGTGTTGCGCGTGGGGGCGATGTCGACGATGCCCGGTATCGCCGCGTCGCGAATGGCTTCGGCGTCCTCGAAAGTCAGCGTCGGTGACGTGGCGCTCACGTCCACGAACCTGCCGCCGGTCGCCGACTGCACGCCGGGGCTGATGAAGAGCAGGTTGGAACCCGTGCCGCGGATGTTCGCCTCGATGGACGCCTGCGCGCCGGCGCCCAGCGACATCAGCGCGATCACGGCCGCCACGCCGATCACCATGCCCAGCACCGTAAGGCTGGTGCGCAGCTTGTTGGCGGCCAGCGCCCGCAGGGCCAGGCGCACGCCGTCCGCGAGGCTCATGGGCCGCTTTCCGCGCGAGTGGTGAGGTCGTCGGCGGCGACCGTCCCGTCCACCATGCGAATCACCCGCTGGGTGCGCTCGGCGACCGATGCCTCGTGCGTCACGATCAGCGTGGTGATGCGGCGCTCCTCGTTCAGGAGGACGAGCAGCTCCATGATTTCGTTGGCCGTGGCGGTGTCGAGGTTTCCGGTCGGCTCGTCGGCCAGGACCATGCTGGGATTGCCCACCAGGGCGCGCGCGATGGCCACGCGCTGCTGCTGCCCGCCGGAGAGCTCCGACGGCTTGTGGTGCATGCGGTCCTCCAGTCCGACGACGGCCAATGCCTCTTCCGCGCGTTGCCGCCGCTGGCGGTCGCGGGCGTAGAGCAGCGGCATCTCAACCTGCTCCAGCGCCGACATGCGCGCCAGCAGGTTGAACGATTGGAAGACGAAGCCGATCTTGCGGTTGCGGATGGCGGCTAGCGCGTCGTCGGACAGGTCGCCGACCAACTCCCCGTCGAGGAAATAGCTGCCTTCAGTGGGCGCATCCAGGCACCCGAGCAGATTGAGCAGTGTCGATTTACCCGAACCCGAGTGCCCCATGATGGCGACCATTTCGCCTTTGCCGATGTCAAAGGACACGCCGCGGAGGGCGTGCACGTCGATCGAGCCCATGTGATACGTCTTGACGAGGTCCTCGACGCGCACGACCGGAGGTGGGGCGCCGTTCTCCTGGGAACCGGCGTCCACTAGCCGCCGCCCCCGCCCGGACCGCCGCCGCCAGGACCGCGGAAGCCGCCGCCTCCGAACTGCCCGGGTCTGAACTGACCCGGCGTGAAGCCGGCCGGCAGCTGCGGTAGCTGGAATCCGGCAATGGCCGCGCCGGTGAGGACCACGGACTCGCCTTCGACCAGTCCCTCGGTCACCTCGACGAACAGCTCATCTTGCAGCCCGACCGTGACCGGTTGCTGCTGGATGACGCCGTCCGCGCCGAGCACGCTCACGAACGACCGGGGCCCAACCGTCTGGACGGCCTGCCGCGGGATGGCCAGGGCGCCGGGCGACTCGGCCAGCACGATTGAGACGTCGGCGGTGAGTCCACTCAGCAGACGAGGATCGGGCGAGGTGAAGCCGATTTCGACCGGGTACGTCACGAGTCCCTGCGATGCTTCGCCTTGCTGTCCGCGATGGATCACGGTGCCGGCGAAGACCGTGCCGCCGAGCGCCTCGAACTCGAGCCTCACCGATTGGCCCAGCTTGACGAGCCCGATGTCGGACTCATCCACGTTGACGAGCACGTGGATCGACGCCGCCTCGGCCAGGGTCACGACGGTTGCCGGCGCCGCCAGCCCCACTTGACCATTCACGTCGATCACGACTCCAGCAAACGGCGCCACGATGAGCGCATCGGCCAGGTCCTCTCGGGCGGCTGCCAGTCGCCGCTCGGCATCGGTCACGGCAAGTTTGCTTTGCTCAACGTCCAAGGCATCCGGCGGGGCCTGCGCGTCGTCCAGGGCCAACGCGGCTCGGCGCACGGCGTTCTCCGCCCGGAGAATCTCCAGGGCGGACGGTCCCTCCTGAAGTTCGTCCAACCGCGCGTTCGCGTCGGCCAGGGACAGCTCAGCCGCGCGTACGGCCTGTTCGGCGAGGCGGACGTCCGCCGGGTCGGGTCCCGCACGCAACTCGTCCAGACGCAGCCGGGCCGCCTCGAGCGACAGTTGCGCCGACGTCAGGCTCGCTTGCTCACGGAGCAGCTCGGCGGCGTCGGGGTCGGCGAGCAGGTCCTGCAAGCGCGCCTCGGCCGCGGTGACGCTGTGCGAGGCCACCACGATGGCGCTCTCCTGCGCGGCCACGTCGCTGTCCGACGCTCCGGCGCGCAATTCGTCCAATTCAGTCTCGGCGTCCGCGATTGCCTGTCGAGCCTCAACCACCGCGGCTTCCTCCACCGCGATCTCGACCTCGCTCGGTCCTTCGGTCAAGTCGGACAATCGTTCCTGGGCTGACGCCAGCGCCGCTCGCGTGGTCCTCACGGCAGCTGCCTGGGTCGCGATCTCAGTGGCCGACGGCCCCTCGATCAGCTCGCGCTGGTCGTCCTCGGCGTCGCGCAGCGTTCCTTCGGCCAGGGCGACGTTTGCCCGGGCCTCGGCAAGGTCTGCCTCGGTCGGAGCTTCCTGGAGCTCGTCCAACCGACGCTGCGCGGCGGCAAGGGCGCGCTCGCCGGCCGCGATGGCCTCGTTGAGCGCTGCGTAGTCGGGTCCGGCCCGCGCTTCATCGAGCTGTTGGGCGGCGGATTTGAGTCCGGCCTCGGCGGCCCGCACTCGGGCCGCGGCCGCCTCGATCTGATGCTCCGTGTGCTCATCGAATTGCGCCTCGCCGTGCGCCTCGTAGGCCGAAATCAGCGTGGCACTGGCGGACTCGTAGCTCGACTCGGCGCCGGCGATGATCTGGATCTGCTTGGCGGGCGCCTCGGCGGCGTCTCGGCGGGCGCCGTCGAGGGTGGCCTGTGCGGTGGCGATCTGGTCGCGAGCGTCCTGGAGTTCCGACTCCGTCGGCCCGTCCGCCAGCGTGTCCAGCGACGCTTGCGCTTGCAGCAGGCCGGCCTGCGCGCTGTGCACGGCGTTCTCGGCGTCCGTCAGCTCTTCGGGCGTCGGATCGGCCGTCAGCGATGCCAGGTCCTCCTCGGCTTCGGCGAGCGAGGCGCGCGCGGCCTCCACGCTCGCGGCGGCCTCGTTTATTTCGGCCGGTGTGGCGCCCGCGCGCAGCGTGGCCAACTGGTCTTCGGCTTCGGCGTAAGCCGCGCGGGCCGATCGGATCTTGAGCTCCGCATTGACCACGTCGCTCGTGCTCGGGTCTTCCAGAAGCGTGTCCAGCGCGTCCTTCGCGCCGGCGAGGCTCGAACGAGCCGACTCGATCGCGCCTTGGGCGTCGGCCATCTCCCCGACCGCAGGCTCTTCAAGCAACGCCTGAAACCCCAGCTCGGCGCTTGCCAGGCTGGCTTGCGCCGAGGCGATGGCCCCTTCGGCTTCGACCAGATCGAGAGCCGAAGGTCCCGCCTGGAGGTCCTCAAGGTCCTTGACCGTACGGTCATAGTTCATTTGCGCCGAAACCACCGCCGCTTCGGCAGCCGCAATATCCGATGCGCTGACTGGGGCTCGCAGATCCTCGAGCGACGCCTGTGCCTCCTGCGCGTCAAGCTCGGCGCGCTCGACGTCGGCGGCGTCGGCCGGCCGGAGGAGCTTGGCGAGCTGCAGCTCGGCTTGCTGCAGGGAAGATGCGGCGTCGTCCACGGCTCGCTCGAGATCGACGACGTCGAGCTGGGCCAGCACGGTACCCGCGGGCACAAGCTGCCCGGTCTCCACGTGCAACGCCTGGACCGTGCCGGACTGCCCAAATCCCAGCCCGACCGTGTTGCCGAACTCCACGTTGCCGATCACGGCGAGCGTGCTGACCAGGTCCCGGCGCTCGACGCTGGCGGTTATCGGCGGCGCCTCTTCGTCGGCCTGAAATACCTCGAGCCGGATGATCAGGAAGGCGGCGACGCCTCCCGCGACGGCCACGACGAGCAGCGCCACGACGGCCCTGCGAAGCAGACTTGACATGATGGGCCTCAGGCTGGCGGCCGCACGTGCACCGCGACCACGGTGAATCTAGGCTTGCGCCTGTCGTCATCCGGTTGACCGGCTGTGCAGATTTCGTGGATTTTGGGTCCAACCCCGAACGCTGAGCGCACGAAACGCCTGTAGGAGGCGCACCTATGGAGACCCGACGACTCGGCCGCACGGAGCACATGAGCTCGGTGGTCACATTTGGCGCGGTCGCCGTTGGACGCGGCGTGGATCAGGCCGAGGCCGACGCCGCCGTTGATCTCGTCCTCGACCGCGGCGTCAATCACATCGACGTGGCGCCCAGCTACGGCCAGGCCATGGAACGCCTGGCGCCCTCGATGCCGGCCATTCGCGACCGGGTATTCCTGGGCGCCAAGACCGGCGAGCGCGGCTACCAGGACGCCTGGGAGAGCATCCGCTCCTGCCAGCAGCGTCTGGGAGTTGAAGTGTTCGACCTTTTCCAACTCCACAGCGTCAGCACGTTCGAGGACCTGGACGCGGTAACGGCCGACGACGGCGCGCTACAGGCGCTCATTGAGATGCGCGATCAGGGGCTCACGCGCTTCCTCGGCATCACCGGGCACGGACGCGACGCGCCGCGCGTCCACCTGGAAGCGCTGCGGCGGTTCGATTTCGACACGGTTATGTTCCCCGTCTCGCCCGCCATCTATCGCAACGCGGCCTACCGCCGCGACGCCGAGGCGCTCCTGGCGGAAGCCGCCGCGCGGGACGTGGGTGTGCAGACCATCAAGATGCTGGCCCGCGGCGGTTGGGGCGGACGCGAGCGCGAGATCAACGTCTGGTACGACCCGCACCGCGAGCAGCCGGACATCGACCGGTCGCTCTGGTTCGTGCTCTCCCAACCCGTGCACACCGCGCCCAGCACCGGCGACCTGCGCCTCTTGCCCCAGATCCTCGACGCCGCCGAGCGCTTCCGCCCGCTCTCAGCCGCCCAGCAAGCCGAAGCCATCGCCGTCCAGCGCCCACCCATGCCCGAACCGGGACTCGCCATCGACGCCGCGGCTTAGGTCCCCTGCGCCGCGGGCGGGGTGAGCTCGGCTTCGCTGTCGTCGGTGGCGTACATGATCGTTTCGATGGCCTCGCGCAGCGCCTCGCCGGTTGGAAGTGCGGGCGCACCCTCGGGACGTTCAGCGACCGCCGTGTTGGACTCGATGGTCTCCACGATGGCGTCAATGGCCGCGTCCACGTCGTGCCCCGCGACGAACAGGAGTGAGGCGAACGACTGGCCGCCGGCGCGCGCTTCGCGCACCTCGCTGGGGTCGCGTCCGGTGCGCTCGGCTACGACATTGACGATCATCTGGCCCATGCCGACGAAGGGTCTGGCTCCACCCGGCGCGACCGGCGCCTCGCCGTCGATTGCCGCGTTGACGACATTGCGCAGCGCGGCGCGCGGATCGAAGGCGCCTCCAGCCCCGCCGCCAAACCCGCCGCCACCGGCCCCGGCGCTGCCCGGACGAGCGCCACCGGCCTGACCAGCCGGACCGCCTTGAAAGCCGGCCAGGATCTGGTCCACGGCTCGATCGACGACCGCCTCGCGGTCGACGCCCTCAGCCTCGATGATCTCGGCCAGGGTCATGCCGGATTCCTGGAGCGACTGCACCTCTTCCACCGACTTCTCGGCGGCCTCCGCCACAGCGGCAGTCACGGCGTCCGCCAGCCCCGCACCGCCGAACCGGCCCCCAAAAAATCCCGCGCCGCTCGGACGAACGCCGGGACCGTCGCCCTCCGCCGATCGTTCGACCCCGCGCGCTGACTGATCCGCCGGACGCGCCGTCGGAGAAGTAGCACTCGCCGCGTCGCGCGGGGCCGCCGTCGGTTCCACCGTGGCTACCGCCGCCGGGGTGACGCGAGTCGCGGTAATGGTTGGTTCACCCGACTCACCGCACGCGGTCACCATGAGGCCGGTGAGAGCAGCCGTGACCGCCATCGCGGCAGCCCTACTCATCAATCCCGGACGCATTGCAAGGCCTATTTCAAGCATTTCGTCCGAGTCTCGGCATACCGGGTTGAGGTGCGGTCCACGCCGTTTGCAGATTCGATGCAGACCGTATGTGAGGGCGAGCGTGGCGTGAGTTGCGTCGCCATGCACCGCCCATCTACCGTTCCCAGGGCTGGCTCAGGCCTTCATTGTCAGGAGTCCTCCGTGGCGACGATGCGGGGACGGTTTGCGGTCGTCGAGGCGCTGCGCGCCGAGGGCGTCCGCTACGTCTTCGGCAATCCCGGCACCACCGAGAGCCCGCTGATGGACGCGCTGGACCGCGCGCCCGACCTCGAGTACATCCTCGCCGCGCAAGAAGGCGTCGCCATGGGCATGGCCGACGGCTACGCGCGGGCATCGGGCGACGTCCCGTTCGTCAACCTGCACATCGACACCGGTCTCTCCAATGGTCTGAGCCTGCTGTTTAACGCCTACGCCGGTGGGACGCCGCTGGTGCTTTCGTCGGTGAATGCCAGCCTGTCCAAGATGGCCGACTACCGCACCGACCTGGCGGGGCTCACCGCGCAGTTCACGAAATGGGGCGCGGAGGTCACGCATGCGGACCAGATTCCGTCCGTCATGCGGCGCGCATTTACCGAGGCCCGCACGCCGCCCACGGGTCCCACCTTCGTCGGCTTCGCGCCGGAGTCGCTCGATAGCGAAGCCGAGATTTCAACTGCGCCTCGCACCGACACCTTCGTGCGGGCGGGACCCGACCCGCGCGCCGTCGAGGCCGCGGTCACGGCCCTCGCCGACGCCCAGCGCCCTCTGATGGTCGTCGGCGACCGCGTGGCGCAGTTTGACGCCGTCGATGCCGCCGTCGCCGTGGCGGATCGCCTTGGCGCGCGCGTCTACGGCGCCGGGTACACCGAAATGACGTTCCCCACGGGGCATTCGCAATGGATCGGCCAGCTGCCGCCCTACGCTCGGCTCTATCCGGAGCAGTTGCGCGCGGCGGACGTGGTGCTTGCCGTGGGCTGCAAGGTCTTTCACGACTTCTTCGACCTGCCGACGGACGTGCTCGCGCCCGACGCCACCCTCATCCACCTGGACTGCAACGCCAGCGAGATCAACCGCTCCCAGCCCACCGACTTGGGAATCCTGTGCGATCCGCGCGCCGGCCTGGAGGCGCTGGCCGAGGCGCTCGACGCGGCCTTCGACTCAGCCCGAACTGAAGCCGCCCGTGACCGTGCCGGACGCATTGCCGCCGAAACGGCGGCCAAACGCGCCGCCATCCAGGCGGCCCTGCGCGAATGCCGCTCGAGCCGCCCCATGCCGCCCCTGCGCATGATGCACGAGCTGGCGCGGGCGGCACCCGACGACACCGTGATCGTCGACGACTCGATCAGCGCGCGTCCGATTCTCCACGAGGCCTTCGAGTTCAGCCGCCCCGGCAGTATGCACTCCGAGCGCGCCGGCGGCGCCATCGGCTGGGGCATGGGCGCCGCGCTCGGCGTCAAGCTCGCCGAGCCGGATCGCCCAGTGCTCGGCATCATCGGGGACGGCAGCGCCATGCTCTCGGCCCAGGCTCTCTGGACGGCCAGCGCCTACCGGATTCCCGCGGTCTATGTCATCTGCAACAACGGCGGCTACCGCGTGCTGAAGGTGAACCTGCACGCCTATTTCGAGGAAGTGCTGGGCGAGCCGGACCGACCGACCAGCTATCTCGGGATGGACCTGCCGCAGGAATTCGATCTGGGCGCCATCGCCGAGGCCATGGGCGTGGCGTCCGAGCGGATCGAGGACCCCGAGCGCATCGGTCCGGCGTTCCAGCGCGCGCTCGACTCCGGCAAGCCGGCGCTGCTCGACGTCATCATCGACGGAGCGTTGTAGCCGCCTCCACGTCCGGTGCCAACACCACCTTGCCGACGGCTTCGCGCGCCTCGATCATGCGGTGCGCCTCCGCCGCCTGCTCCAGCGGCAGCACGGCCGCTACCACCGGACGCAGCGCGCCCGCAGCGGCCAGCCGCAGCAGGTCTTCCATGATCTCCGGGGCGTGCGCCGCGGCGTTGCTCTTGCCGCCCCAGCCAATGAGCCGGATGTTCTTGGTCCAGAAGGGATAGAAGTCCACGTTCCCGACGCCGCTGAAGCTGTTGGAGCCAAAGCTCACCATGCGCCCGCCCTCGGCCAGACACTCCAGGCTGCGGGTGAACACCTCGCCTCCGACCGACTCCCACACCACGTCGACGCCGCCACCGTCCGTGGCCGCCAGCACCGCGGGCACAAAGTCCTCCGCGCGGTAGTCGATCACCACGTCGGCGCCCAACTCGCGCACCAGCGCCACTTTGGCCGGGCCTCCGGCGGTTGCGATCACCCGCGCACCGAACGACTTGGCCAGTTGCACCGCCAACACGCCCGTCCCGCCCGCCGCCGCGTGGATCAGCACTGTCTCGCCGGCAGTCAGCCCCGCCGCCACCCGCAGCGTGTGATAGGCCACTGGCGCGTAGTTGAAGGCGGCGGCCTCGGCCGGCGTGAAGCCCCCCGGCGCCGCCGTCGGGCCGACCGAACCTTCGGGATTGGGGCGCAGGGCCGCGGCGTCCACCACGCCGTATTCGACGTACGAGCCGGGTCGCAGGCCGCCGACAAGATGCCGCGACCCGAGCGCAACATCAGCAGCCTCAGCGCCAACGGCCACCACCTCACCACACACCGTGCCGCCGCGCACGTAGGGCGGGGCGGTGAGGCCATAGCCGGGCTCCCGCGCCGAGCCGATGCGCCCGCTGCCGCCCTTTCGAATGTGCAGTTGGACATAGTCAACGGACACGGCCAGCACCCGCAGCAGCACTTCGGTCGGGCCCGGCCACGGCACGGGAAGTTGCGTGGGCACAAGTACGTCCGGTGCACCGAACTCGTGATGCACCACCGCGCGCATGTGGCTGGGCAACGACACGGCCACTACCTACGCTTTGGCCACGCGTGAGCCGCGCGACCGTTCGGCCCGATGTGTCGGCAGCGGCAAGATGGGCCTACCATTGCCTGCATGGGTCTCCTGGGTGAACCGCCATCGACACTTCGGACGCCAGCCCGCCACGGGTACTCGTGGTTGACGATGAACCGAGCCTGCGCGCGGCCCTGACCTACAACCTACGCCGGGAGCACTACGCTGTCGAGACCGCCAGCGACGGGGAGGAGGCGCTCGACCTGGCCCTCACCTCGGACCCCGATTTGATCATCCTGGACCTCATGTTGCCGGGCATGGATGGCCTGGATGTCTGCCGGCAGATCCGTCGCCGCAGCTCGGTGCCCATTCTCATGCTCACGGCCAGAGACGATGAGATCGATCGCGTCGTCGGCCTCGAGATCGGCGCTGACGACTATCTGACCAAACCTTTCTCCATGCGCGAGCTCATCGCGCGCACCCGCGCCATGCTGCGGCGCCGGCAGCTGCTCCGCGCGGAAGTTGCCGCGTCCCAGCAGGACGCTCACCTGCTCGAGGCCGCCGGTGTTCGGCTCTCAATCCCCGACCGCGGCGTTGAGGTCGACGGAAGTCCGGTGCAACTCAAGCCCAAGGAGTTCGAGCTGCTGGCCTTTCTCATGCGCCACGCCGGCCACGTCTTCTCCGCCGAGCGGCTCATGGAGCGTGTCTGGGGATATGCGTCGACCAGCGACACGCGCACCGTGGCGGTACACGTGCGCAGCCTCCGCACGCGCATCGAGAACGACCCGTCGAAGCCGCGCCGAATTCAGACGCTTCGCGGCGTCGGCTACAGGTTCGTCCCTTAGGAGAAGTCGGCATGGGGCTTCGCACGCGGCTCGTGCTCGCCGGCGCAAGTGGTGTACTCGGCGGCGTGCTGACCGTATGGATCGCCCTGGCCGTGGGCGGCGCAGGGCCGCCAGGTCTCGCGGCGTGGTCCGTGGCGGGACTCGCCATCGGTCTCGGTGTCGGCGCGGCGCTCACCATGCTCGTCATGCGTATTCCGCTGCGCACGGTCGCGGCCGTGCGGGATGGCCTCGCACGGGCCACCGGCGGGGAGGCCGCGCCGCCCCTGCCGGCTGAGGGAGCCGGCACGGCCGAGCTGGCGCGGGTATTCAACGACGCGGCGCACCTGCTCGAGATTCGGCTTCGCGCGATACGCGTGAGCCACGCGCAGCTCAAGGCGGTCCTCAGCGCCATGGGCGATGGCGTCGTCATCGTGGATGAAGAGGAGGCCGTCGCGCTCATGAATCCCGCGGCCGGTTCGCTCCTCGGCGTCGAATCCGAAAATGCGCCTGGGCGCTCGCTCCCGGACGCCCTTCGCGACCACGAGCTTGTGGCGGTCTGCCAGCGCGCTCGCACCGCCGACGACACGGTGAGCGAGTCGCTGGTCGCGGTTGGACCGCATGGGCGATCCGTTCAGGTCGTCGCCACTCCGATCCGGCTGGGCGACATGCGTCACATCGTCCTGGTGCTGCATGACCTCACGGAAGTTCGGGCCACGGCGGCGGCGCGGCGCGACTTTGTGGCCAACGTTTCTCACGAGCTGCGCACGCCGGTCACGTCGCTCCGGGCCCTGGTCGAGTCGCTGCAGGCGGGCGCGGCGGACGATCCGGAGCTGCGCACGGACTTTCTGCGACGGATCGACGGTGAAATCGACCGGCTGGCCGCCATGACCGCGGAGCTGCTCGATCTTGCCGCCGCCGAGGCCGGCCGCCTGTCCCGCCAGTTCGAGCGGGTCAACCTGGGCGACCTCGTGCGGCAGTCCGCCGAGCGGCTGCGTCCCCAGGCCGAGCGCGGCGGCGTCAGGCTCGACATCGACTCGCCCGGCGCCATGCTCACCGTCAGCGCCGACCCGGAACTGACCGACCGCATGGTGGTAACTCTCTTGCACAACGCCATCAAGTTCACGCCGCCGGGCGGGCGGGTGCGCGTGAGCGTCCAGGCCGAGAACGGCGATGCGGTCGTTCGCGTGCGGGACACCGGCGTCGGCATCGAGCCTGAAGAGCTCCCCCGCGTCTTCGAGCGCTTCTACAAGATCGATCCGTCTCGCGCCGGCGAAGGCGCCGGGCTCGGGCTGGCCATTGCCAAGCACACCGCCCTGCAGCACGGCGGTCGCATTTGGGCCGAGTCGGACGGTCCGAATCGGGGGTCGGTGTTTGCCGTGGCGCTTCCGGTCGCGGGCAAGAATTAAGCGAACGCTAAGCGCGCGCTTAATCCCCGTTTAAGGCCTGCGAGCGTCGCTTTAGGTCGGCCTCGTACCTTGCTCGCAGCGGCTCAATTCTTGCCGCACGTATCGCGGGAGCGAGAGGCGCGAGTGGCCAAGCTGACGAGACGGCGCGTGATTCGAGCATTGGGGGCTGGAGTGCTCGGTGCGGGCGCCGCGGGGGTTCTCGCCGCCTGTGGCGAGCCGGAAGTCGTCACCAAGGAATCTGAGAAGGTCGCAACCAAGGAAGTCGACGTCGAAAAGATCGTCACGGTTCCGGCGCCGGCGAGCCCGATGACGGGAATGATCCTGGCGGACGGGTCGAGCACCGTGGGTCCGGTGACGCAGGCTGTGGCGGAAGAGTTCCGGAGCCAATTCCCTGAGGTTCGGGTGCCGGTGGGCGTGTCCGGCAGCGGCGCGGGCTTCAAGAAGTTCTGCGCGGGTGAGACTGACATTACCAACGCCTCGCGGCCCATCAAGGCGTCGGAAATCGAAACGTGCCAGTCCAACGGCATCGACTTCGTGGAAGTGCCGGTGGCCTTTGACGGGCTGGCCGTGCTGGCGAACCCGGCAAACGACTTCGTGGACTGCCTGACGGTGGACGAGCTGCAGAAGATATGGGAGCCGGCAGCCGAGGACACCGTTACCAGCTGGGCGCAGGTGCGCGACGGCTTTCCGGACGAACCGCTGATCCTCTACGGGCCGGGCGTTGACTCTGGAACCTACGACTACTTCACCGACGCGATCGTGGGTGAGGAAGGCGCGAGCCGGGGCGACTTCACGCCGAGTGAAGACGACAACGTGCTGGTGCAAGGCATCGCGGGCGACCGCAGCGCGACCGGGTTCTTCGGCCTGGCGTACTACGCGGCGAACCAGGACAAGCTGAAGCTCGTGTCGGTGGACGGCGGCGAAGGCTGCGTGGCGCCGACGGCGGAGACCGTAAACACGGGCACATATCAGCCGCTGTCGCGGCCTCTGTTCATCTACATCTCGGCGCCGGCGGCGGAGCGCCCGGAAGTGCAGACGTTCATCGAGTTCTATATGAAGAACGCGGGCACACTCGCGGCCGACGTGGGCTACGTGGAGCTGCCGCCGAACATCTACGACCTGGCCCTGAAGCGCTTCAACGACCGCATCACCGGTTCGATCTTCGAGGGCGAAGGATCCAAGGTCGGCGTCTCGCTCGAAGACCTCCTGAGCTAGCTTCAATTCCCCCGAGCGTTGCGGAACCTCCCCACTCTGCTCGCAGCGCGCCGGCTCCCGCACCCGCGGATGTGCGGGAGCCGGCCAGCCGGGGATTTGGCGTAGCTGTGAGCAACGACCTGTCCCGTATGCTTCGCGCGCGCCTGACTGGACGGAGACCCGTCGCACAGGACGTGAGCACCTCTGCGGGCGCCCCTGACGCTCACTCGCCATTCGCGCCTCGCCGCCGGCGCGCGCTCATGGAGCGGGGCATCCATGGCGTGCTGTTCATCTGTGCCGCGGTGTCAATTCTCACGACCGCCGGCATCATCTTCACGCTGCTCGGCGAGACGCTGGCGTTCTTCCGCGAGGTCCCGGTCATTGATTTCCTCACCGGAACGCGGTGGACCCCGCTGTTCGTTTCGAAGTCCTTCGGCGTTCTGCCGCTGGTCAACGGCACTCTCGTGGTTGCGTTGGTCGCAATCGTCGTGGCCGTCCCGATTGGGCTGATGAGCGCGATCTTCCTCAGCGAATACGCGCCAGCGCGGGTGCGGGCCGCGATCAAGCCGGTGCTGGAGGTTCTCGCAGGAATCCCAACCGTGGTCTACGGATACTTCGCGCTGCTCTTCGTCACCCCCATCTTGCGGGACATATTTCCGCAGACGCAGGTTTTCAACGTGCTCAGCGCGGGCATCGTCATGGGCTTCATGATCCTGCCGATGATGGCGTCCATCAGCGAGGACGCGCTGCGCGTCGTCCCGCGCAGCTTGCGCGAAGGGGCGTACGCCCTCGGCGCCACGAAATTCCAGGTGACGGTACGCGTGGTTGTGCCGGGGGCGCTTTCGGGAATCCTGGCCGCCGTCATCCTATCCGTGTCGCGCGCCATCGGCGAGACCATGATCGTGTCCATCGCCGCCGGGCAGCAGCCGAAGGTCGGCTTTGATCTGCTGTCCTCCATGGAGACCATGACCGCATACATCGTGCAGGTGAGCCTGGGCGACACCCCGCAGGACACCATCGAGTACCGCACGCTGTTTGCCGTGGGCACGCTCTTGTTCCTCATGACGTTCGTGATGAACATCCTGAGCGACTGGATCGTGCGCCGATACCGTGAGGTGTACCAGTGACACCGGACGCGTCCAAGCGCTGGCGTCCGCGCATCCGCCAGCGGAATGCCATCGGGCGCGGGTTTGCCGCGCTGACCATCGTGTCCACCCTGCTTGGCATCGCCATGCTCGTGGCCCTGCTCGTCGATGTCTTCAGCGACGGCGCCGCGCAGGTCGACGGCCATTTCCTGACGAGCTACCCGTCGCGCTTTCCCGAGGATGCCGGGCTGCGCTCCGCTCTCCTGGGCACGTTGTGGTTGATCGTTCTAACGGCCGTTATCGCCTTCCCACTTGGCGTCGGCGCGGCGATTTACCTCGAGGAGTACGCGCCCGACACCTGGCTCACCCGGTTCATCCAGCTCAACATTGCCAACCTGGCCGGAGTTCCATCGGTCGTCTACGGCCTGCTCGGCCTGGGGCTGTTTGTTCGGTGGTTCGCGCTGGGCCGCAGTCTCATGGCCGGAGCCATGACGATGGCGCTCTTGATCCTGCCGCTCATCATCGTCGCGTCGCGCGAAGCGATTCGCGCCGTGCCCGACGGTCAGCGTGAAGCCTCCTACGCGCTTGGCGCGACGCGGTGGCAGACGGTCTTTCGGACCGTGCTGCCGGCAGCCGGTGGGGGAATTTTGACAGGCACAATTCTGGCGTTGGCGCGGGCGATTGGTGAGACTGCGCCACTGATTACGATTGGAGCGCTGACCTATATCGCCTTTGATCCGACTGGCCCGATGGACCTCTTCACCGTCCTCCCAATCCAGATCTTCAACTGGGTCTCGCTGCCGCAGGAGGGATTCAGCGAATTGGCGGCCGGAGGCATTGTGATTCTGCTGATCGTCTTGTTGCTCGCCAACTCGATTGCGCTCTTCATCCGATTCCGACTGCAGCGGAGGTTTGACTGATGGAGGCCAGAACAACGGGAACCCGTAGACCCGACGTCGAGATGAATCCACCGGTGAATGACGCTGCCCCCGCCAACGGCCCCGCCAAGCCCGACGTGCTGGTCACCGAGGACCTGAAGTTCTGGTACGGAAACACGATGGCGCTGTCGGGAATCTCCCTCAACATTCCGCAGCACGAGGTGATGGCCATCATCGGCCCGTCGGGCTGCGGCAAGAGCACCTATCTGCGCTGCCTGAACCGCATGAACGACCTCATTCCGAGTGCGCGTGTCGCGGGGCGCGTCATCTTCGACGGCGAGAACATCTACGCGCGCAACGTGGACCCGGTGCAGATGCGGCGTCGCATCGGCATGGTGTTCCAGAAGCCGAATCCCTTCCCCAAGTCCATCTACGAAAATGTCGCCTACGGCCCCAAGGTCAACGGGTACCGCGGCTCGATGGACGATCTCGTCGAGCACTCGCTGCGCCAGGCGGCGCTCTGGGACGAGGTCAAGGACGACCTCAAGAGGAGCGGCCTCGATCTCTCCGGCGGTCAGCAGCAGCGGCTCTGCATCGCCCGGGCGCTCGCGGTCGAGCCGGACGTGATCCTGATGGACGAGCCCTGCTCGGCGCTCGATCCCATCGCCACGACTCGGATCGAGGACCTCATTCGCGAGCTGCGCGAGAACTACACCATCGTGATCGTTACCCACAACATGCAACAGGCCGCCCGCGTTTCCGACCGCACCGCGTTTTTCATGCTCGATGAGGAAATTGCCGGCTCGCTCGTCGAGGTCGACGAGACCCAACGCCTATTCACTACCCCGTCCGATCAACGCACTGAGGACTACATCACCGGCCGCTTCGGCTAGGGAGGAAGGCGCTCATGCCGCGCCAGGAATACGTCCAGCGTCTGAATGAACTCCAAGACGAAATCCTTCTCGTTGGGTCGATGGTCGACAAGGCGGTCCAGCGCGCCGTCGAAGCCCTGCGAACTCGCGACGCCGCGACAGCCCAGGCGGTGATTGACGCCGACGACGAGATCGATGCGCGTCAAATCCAACTCGAAGAGCACGCCATCGACATCATGGCCACGCAGCAGCCGATGGCCAGCGACCTGCGCCAACTCGTTACCGCCCTCCACGTGGCCGACGAGCTGGAGCGAATGGGCGACTACGCCGAGGGCATCGCCAAGATCACGCTGCTCATGGGCGAGCAGGCGCCCATAAAGCCGCTGATTGACATTCCCCGCATGGCGGACATCGCCCGCGAGATGATGCGCGCCAGCCTCGACGCACTGGTGGCCCGCGACATCGAGGCCGCGTCCGCGGTTTGGCAGCGGGACGACGAAGTCGACGAGCTCTACGAGCAGGTCTACCGCGAACTCGTCACCCATATGATCGCGGACCCGACGAAGATCGAGCGTGCGACCTTTCTGATTTGGGTGGCCCACAACATCGAGCGCATCGCCGACCGCGCCACGAACATCGCCGAGCGTGTGATCTTCGTCAGCACGGGCCAGATCCCCACGCGCGAGGAGTGGTGGGACAAGCGCCTCACCGAGCGCGGCAACGGCAACGGCAACGGCAACGGCGCCGGCGACGGCGCCGATGGCAGGTTTCCACCGGTCGGGGTTTAGCGGGCGGCGCGACGCGATGGCCGACCCGCAGGTGCTGTTCGTCTGCCGGCGCAGCCCCCGTCCGCCATTCCCGCGGAAGCAGGAATCCAAACTCGGCCGACCATGCGTGCACATCTGCCGCCCGCGGACCCGCCGATCTCCGTGACGACCGCACTCTGGCTCGTCGTGGCGCTCTCGCTTACTGCCCTTGGCGCCTGGCTCGTGCTGCTCCTGGCGCGGGGCGGCTTCTGGCGCACGGACGTTCGCCTTCCGGCAGTTGATCTCGCCGCCCAGCCGTCCGAGTGGCCGGACCTCGCCGTCGTCGTGCCGGCGCGCAATGAAAGCGACGTACTGCCCCACACGCTGCCGGCGCTGCTCGCGCAGGACTATCCGGGTGACCTGCACGTCTATTTGGTCGACGACGTAAGCGACGACGCCACCGCCGAGACTGCCCAAGCCATTGCCGTGGGCGTCGGCGCCGCCGACCGCCTGACGGTCATTCGCAACAACCCTAGGCCGCCCGGATGGATGGGAAAGACCTGGGCCATGCACGCGGGCGTACACGCGGCCTTGGGAGGGCGTCCAGACTACTTCCTCCTCACCGATGCCGACATTCGGCACCCGCTGGACTCGGCCCGGTCACTGGTGGCCGCGGCGATTCACCACGACCTCGACCTGGTCTCGCAGATGGCGATGCTCCGCGTCGCTTCCCTCTGGGACCGCCTGCTCATTCCAGCATTCGTCATGTTCTTCGGCATGATCTACCCCTTCCGCCGGTCGAACGATCCAGGAACCGGGACTGCCGCCGCGGCGGGCGGCTGCATGCTCGTTCGAGCCGTCGCGCTTGAACGCGCCGGGGGCATCGAGTCGATTGCCGGAGCCGTCATCGACGACTGCGCCCTGGCTCGCCGCATAAAGGACCACGGTCGGCCGCAGGGCGGACGGATCTGGTTGGGGCTCTCGCGCGAGGTGCGCAGCGTGCGTCGCTACCGAGGCCTGGGCGAGATCTGGTCCATGGTCACGCGCTCGGCGTACGCCCAGTTGGACTTCGCCGCCTGGCGCCTGGCCGGTACGGTGTTGGGGCTGCTCGTGGTGTTCGTGTGGCCGCCGGTCGCCATCATCCTGGGCGCGGTTGCCCTCGCGACCGGCGCAGCCGCCGCTCCGGCCGCGCTGCTCCTGGCGTCGGGATTCGCTGCGTGGGCGCTTATGACCGCATCGCTGGTCCCGATGCTGCGCTGGTATGGCACCCGAACAGTCCTCGCGCTCGCGCTGCCCGTCACCGCCGCCATCTACACGGCTATGACAGTGGACTCGGCCCGCCTTCACTGGTCGGGCCAGGGCGGACGCTGGCGCGGGCGCCGCGTGGGCGGGCGCTAGAATCTAGCGCTCGCCGCCGGAATGCGCCGCATCGTCAAGCTCGCCTACAGCACCTGGGGCATGGCCGACGTCCCCATCGAGGTCGCCGTGCCGCGACTGGCCCGGATGGGCTACGCCGGGCTCGAGCTCACCATCCTGCCCGGCTACACCACGGCCCTCGAACGCCTGGACGCCGCCGCCCGCCAACGCATCCCCGCCTTGCTGCGTGAGCAGGGCATGACGCTCACGGCGCTCGCCGCGCACTCGCGGCTCCTGGATCCCCCGGAATACCTGACCAGCATCACGCGCTTGCGCGAGGCCGTGCATCTGGCCGTCGCGCTTGACCCCGACGACCCGCCACCGATCAACACGCTGCCCGGTGGCGTCCCGTCCGAATGGGATGCCGTGCGCCATCGAGTGGTCGACGAGTACGCCCGACTCGGAGAATACGCCGCCCCTCACGGCGTGTCGCTGGCCATCGAGCCGCACGTCGGAGCGGCGCTCAGCCGGCCGGACCAAGCGCTCTGGTTGATTGAGCGGATTGGCCTGCGCAACGTCGGTCTCAACGTCGACTACAGCCACTTCCAGGCCATTGGCATGAGCGTGGCCGAGGCTGTGCCCCCGCTGGCGCCGCATGCGCTGCACACGCATATCAAGGGTGTGACCGGGCGTTGGCCCAATCACGCGTTCGTCACGCCCGGCGAGGACGACTTTGATCACGCCACCTACCTGCGGACGATGCATGAGTGCGGCTATCGCGGATACGAGACGGTCGAGATCTCGAAGATGGTCGTCGCTCGGCCCGACTATGAGCCGTTCGCGCACGCGCAGCTTGCCTATGACACCCTTGCCGACGCGGCGCGTCGGGCCGGCATTGGCTAGCCGCCTGTAGGCGTCCCTGTCCTCGCAAGGCCACGGCGCTAGCGCCGGCGAGATCGGTGTGGGCTGGTCGAGTGTGAAACGGAGGGTCGGGTGCTAAGGGCCGGACCCATGGCCGCAATTGCGACCCTCGTGCTGATGGTGGCGGCGGTCGTTGTGCTGACTCTGCTCCCAGCGGCCGCCGGCCAGGCTCCTCCGGCGAGCCCGCCGCAGATTACGCCGCAGGCGGCGGAGCAGGCAGAAGCGCCGGAGGAGTCCGACCTCCCGATCGCGCCGGTCAAGCCAATTCCGGCAATCGAGCGTGCGCCCATCGGCATGGGCGTGTCGTTTGCTCTGCTGCTGTATTTGATCGACGCGGACGGTCTGCTGAGCGCCTTGGAGCCGGCGGTGACCTACTTGGACTACGAGGCCGGCCGCGCGGCCCATGGCGACGTCAGCGCGCTGCGAGTCATTGCCACGGCCGGCGCAACTGGCGAGGTGTTTTCCCGGGCCAACACCACGTTCATGGAGTTCCGATTGCCGCGCAGCGGAGTGTTTTACAACCGCTGGCTGCGCGACCTGCTGGCCGAGGGTCGCGATGCCCAGGCAACGCTGATCGAGCGCCAGTTGACCGATGGTTTCGATGCAGCGCCAACCGGTGATACCTACACCGAGCTGGCCGCCAAGTTTCGGACAGCCTCTCGTTTTCGCAACGACCTGGCGGCGCGACCCTAGCCGCCCGCTCGCGCAGACTGCCCGCCCGTGGTTTCATACCGCGACGATCCATCCCGCGAGACCCGAGTATGAAACGATCCGCCAAGCCCGAAGGCAAGTTCAACGTCGTAATCGAAGAGGTCCCGATTCCCGAACCGGGACCGGAACAGGTGCGGATTCGATCCGTCACCAGTCTCATCAGCCGCGGCTCGGAGATCGGCGCTCGCTATACGCGTGAGCACGCCGTGAATCCGGAGTCCATGGGCTATTCGCTCGCCGGGGTGGTGGATGCCGTCGGCGAAGAGGTCACCCACTTGCAGCCCGGCGACCGGGTGGTGTCCCTCGCCCCTCACGCCGAATACGTCGTGCGAGACGCCGTGTACGCCAGGCCCGACGCCCAGAATCAGGTCTACCCGATCGCCGACGGCGTGAGCTTCGAGCAGGCGACCTACTGGCCGCTGCTGGCCGGGGGCGTGACCTGGGTGGATATCGAGGGATTGGCCCGCGACGACCTCGTCGTGGTGGTCGGCCAAGGTCTGGTCGGCAGCCTGATCATGCAGGTGCAGAAGCTAAACGGCACCGGCACGATCGTGGCCATCGACACGCTGGACCTGCGCTGCGAGATGGCGGCCAAGCTGGGCGCGGACATCGTGATCAACGCGGCCAAGGAAGACGCGGTGGCCGCGGTCCAGCGCCTGTCCAACGGCGTCGGCGCCGACACGGTGGTCTATGCCGTCGGCGGCTCGGCCGGTCCCAAGGCGTTCGGACCGGCCATGGACATGGTCGCCCGCGGCGGAACGCTGCACCTTGTCGGGCTCTACGAGGACCAGCCGCTGCCCTTGACCTCGGGCGCGGCGCAAGGTCGGCGAATCATCGGCGGCTACTACCGGCGCGGTCCCGACGCGGCGTCGGCGCGACGCGGCATGGATCTGCTCGCATCCGGCCAGGTCGCACCCGAGCACATGACAACTCACCGCTATCCGTTCGAGCAGGTCGCCGACGCGTTTGACCTCCTCTACAACCGGATCGGCGAGACCCTGGGCGTCGTATTGGAGTTCGACTACAGAGGGTAGTTGGGTGCCCGTCGGTGCCGGCGGTCGCTCCGTCTCCCGTGGGGAGAGGGCTGGGGTGAGGGGACTGTTCCCTCCGTCATTCCGGCGCAGGCCGGAATCCAGTCCGGTCACATCTGGGGCGCGCCGGATGCTTGGCCTCCGGCGGGTCTCGGACCCGCCTCTACCCGACTTGCCCGAGGGTCCGCGTAGACTCAGGCAACCCAGCATCCCCGACTAGGCATCCGGAGACTGGCAATGCTGACCCTGCGCACACAAGCCAAGTCCATTTCGCCGGAACTGTGGCGAGCCGTGGGCGTGGGGCTCGTCGTCGCCGTGCTGTTCTTCGTCGTCGTCGGGCTCGTCACCGGCGCCATCGACACGCCGGTCCTCGAGCGCCAGACGCCGCTGCTGGCGATCGACTACCCGATCTGGGTAGTCAACGCGGCCCTGCTCGGCGCGCTGTCGGGACTCAGCGTCTATGCGCGGTCGCGCCGCATTGACCAGAGCGGCACGGCCATCTTCAGCGGGGGATTCCTGGCGGCGTTCGCCGTGTCCTGTCCCCTGTGCAACGGGCTGCTGGTGGCCGCCTTCGGCACCGCCGGCGTGCTCAACGTCATCGAGCCGGCGCGACCGTTCATCAACGTCGCCACCATGCTCATCCTCACCGCGCTGCTCTTTAGGCGCTGGCGCACGTTCCGCGCCGACTGTGCTGCCTGCGATGTGGCGCCAACGGCCGCGACCGAGCCGCCACGGCCCTAGCTGCCGCCCGGTGGCCCATGCTCGGTGGCCCATGCTCGGTGGCCCATGCTGCGTGCAGCATGGGAGCTGGACCTGCGCTCGGTCCGGTCCCCTCTCCCCGCTGTGGGAGAGGGATAGGGTGAGGGGAATGGCCGGTCCCGCGCTGCGCGCAGCGCGGGCCATCGAAGACTGCGGGCGGCCACTAGGGCCGCCCCTACAGGGAATGACCGTTCGTGTAGGGGCGCCCTTTGTGGGCGCCCGCTTCCCGCGTCAATGCCGGTCCGGCTCGTAGCCCAAGTCTTTCAAACGCTCCCGCGCGAGCTTCAACTCGTCAACGCTGAACAGCGGTCTCCATCGCTCTTGCAACATCAGGACTTCCACGGACATATCCAGTCGCCCCTGCTCGCCAAGTTCGGTTAGCCCCGATCGAACCGGAGAAATGCCGAGCAGTTGCTTTGCCGCAAAGACCCCGCTGTGTCGGCGCATCGCTTGCATGAGGAACATGGGAAAGCTGTGGGACTTGAAATCGGCATAAACGTGGTTCTCGAGTGCTCGATGGAACTCGTCCTCAAGCCTGGTGGTCATTACCTGGCCATTTCGCAATGTCCGACCGCTTGGAAAGCATACTCACGCCGGGCCTGACGCTGCTCGGTGGCCCATGGTGCGAACCCGCTGGCGGCCAGGCTGCGTGCAGCATGGGAGCTGAAATCGCGCTCGGTCCGGTCCGCTCTCCCCACTGCGGGAGAGGGATAGGGTGAGGGGAATAGCCGATCCTGCGCTGGACGCCGCGCGGGCCACCGAAGACTGCGGGCAGCCACTAGGGCTGCCCCTACGGGAAATGACCGTCCGTCTAGGGGCGCTCCTGGTGGGCGTCCGCGTCCCGCGTCAATACCGATCCGGCTCGTAGCAGTAGGCGTCGCTGCGCGGAAACAGCGCCGCCAGCCACGGCAAATCTTCCGGCGCGATCGACACGTCGTCGACTTCGGCGACCTCAACAGCCGACCAATAGCCAAAGAGAAGTTGGGTCAGACGCTCGTGCGGCAGGGCCAGCGCGCGCTCCGGCCCACGGCCGCCGACGTCGACGGCGGTCGTCCCCAACGGCGTTGTGACGCGCACGCGGGATGGGGCCTCGTCGCCACACACCGCCGCCCGCGCGGGCAGCGTCGACTCGATGGCCCGCAGCACCGCATCCTGATCGAGGATGCGCAGCATATAGCCGGAGTCTTGCGGTCGAACCGTTTCCTGCTTGCATTCCATTCGCCGCACATAGGAGCCAAGGCCGACCTCGGGATGCAGCTCGAACCTGATGCTCGACGCCTGCCGCTTTGCGGCCTCGACAGACACCAGCGCAACCAGCGACGGTGCGACTGCCGACTCCGTGAACCCGGCGTCGATGACCTCCACTCCGGTCGAGTCCTCGCGCAGCGCGATGTAACCAACGGAGCGACCGTCCGAGTCAACGGCGATCCACAGGCCCGTCGTGCCCAGGATCGTTGAGCCGTTGCGTAGGCCGATCCAGTCCGCGGGGTCGCGCACGACCGAGCCGTCCAGGCCGGCGTTGACCGCGTTGTAGATATCGGCGACCGCCGGCAGATCGCGTGTGTCCGCCGGCCGCGCACGATGCCGGCCGATCGCTTGCTCGGCGACCTTGGTCTCCACCTCCATAGCAAAGTCGCACCCGATCGTGGCGTAGCCGAACTGCCCGTAGAACCCCGGAATGCCGAATAGCGCGACCGTCGAATAGCCGGCGTCGGTGAGGAGGTCGTGCGCGTGCGCCATCAGCGCGCTGGCGTAGCCGCGGCGGCGGTGGCCTTCCTCTGTGAAGACGTTGGCAATGCCCGCCGTGCGCAGCGTCGCGCCGGCCAGTCGAACCGGCGCCGCCATGACTTCCAATGAACACACCAACTCGTCGTCGAGCTCGGCCCAAACATCGGTGCGCCCCGGCTTCGGCGACGGCGCCTGGTGGAAGCGCAGGCGGCTCATCGGCGGGCTATGCGATCAGCTTCGCCCGTGCGCGTTGCAGGCGAACGAGACATCGTTCGCGGCCGAGCACGGCCATGGTCTCGAACAGCGGCGGAGTGGCGCGCCGGCCGGTCACCGCAATCCGGATGGGCATGAACAGGTCGCCCGTCTTCCAGCCCAGCCGCTCGGCCAGCCCGCGCAGCATGGTCTCGATCGCCCCGATGGTGAACTTCGGCAGCTCGCGCACCAAGCCTTCCACGGTCGCCAGCGCCGCCGCGGTTTCGGCCCTGTCGTGGCGCTTGAATCGCATCAGCTCCACGTCGGGATCGAGGTCGTCGTCGAAGAAGAACCCCATCATGTCCGGCACGTCGCTCAAGTGGCCGATGCGCTCCTGCTCCAGCGCCAGCGCCTGCCGGAAATAGTCCTGCTGCGCGTCGTCCACCTGCAGCCCACCGTCCCGCGCGAACGGCAGCGCGCGATCGGCCAGCGCATCCATGTCGAGTCGACGAAGCCAGACGCCGTTGAAGTGATCCAGCCGCTGCACGTCGTAGACCGCGTCGGCGCGATTGACGCGTTCCAAGCTGAATTCGTCCACCAGATCTTCGAGGCTGAACAGCTCGCGCTCGTCGCCCGGCGACCAGCCGAGAAACACCATGAAGTTGACCACGGCCTCGGGGAGATAGCCCTGCGCCCGATATTCGCCCAGCCACTGCGAACCGTCGCGCTTCGAGAGCTTCTGACGCCGCTTGTTGAGCAGCAGCGGCAGGTGCGCGAAGTTCGGCGGCTCCCATCCGAGCGCCCGATAGAGCAGCACCTGTCGAAATGTGTTGGAGGTGTGGTCGGCGCCGCGCACGACGTGGGTGATCGCCATGGAGCGGTCGTCGGCCACCACGGCCATGTTGTAGAGGGCCGTGCCGTCGCCGCGGGCGATCACGAAGTCCTCGATCTCCGAGGCGTCGGTCTCGAGCGGCCCGAACACCCCGTCCTCGAAGCCCACCGTGCCCGAACCGGAGGCAAAGCGCACCGCGGGCACCACGCCCGCCGCCTGGCGCTCCGCGATCTGGGCGGCGGTCAGGGAGCGACCGTTGCCGCTGTAGCGCGGCGTCTGACCGCGCGCGATTTGCGCCTCGCGCTCGGCCGCGCGCTCCTCGGCGGTCGTGTAGTCGTAGTAGGCCGCGTCCGACCCAAGCAGCGCCTCGATGGCCTCCCGGTGCACGTCGTGGCGCTCGCTCTGTCGATAGGGTCCGTAGGGACCGCCGACGTTCGGGCCTTCGTCCCAGTCGAGGGACAGCCAGCGCAGGCCGTCGTAGATGCCGGCCTCCTTCTGGATATCGCTGCGCTCGCGGTCGGTGTCCTCGACGCGCAGGATGAACGTGCCGCCCGACTGCCGCGCCAGCAGGTAGTTCATCAGCGCCGTGCGCGCGTTGCCGATGTGAATGTCACCGGTCGGACTCGGCGCCATCCGCACCCGCATGCCGGTCGTCATCCTGCGCTCATTCCTCGGAATGGAAAGTGGTGGGATCCGCGCGCCAGCGTACTAAGTGGCTGCCGCCGGGGGACGCTCGCTGCGATCTGGTGGCCGGGGTTTCTATACACGTTCGGGGTTTAACTTCGACGACGAAATAATGGCGCGCAATTGATGACTGCTAGCTGCGCAACTGCTGACCTGGTGGTGGTCGGCCTTGTGCCTGCAGCGGCCATCGCCCTCGACGGCGGCCGGCAGCCATAGGATCGCCATAACGACCCCAAGCACTGTAGATAACTATATGCCTCACTGAAGTCTGGACAGTATCCAGCGACGACACCCCTAAATTGAGTGAAAAAGAATTCAGAAAGGGTTGTGACATGAAGTTCTGCGAGCTACGGTGCCGGTAGGTGAGCAATGGCGCTCACTCGGAGGAAGGAGGCAGCCATGTCTCGCTTCGTACACCTGAGCCGTGTCGGCCGCCGCAGTCTCGGGGCGGTGCTCCTCTTGGCCTGTATGACGGCGCTTGTCATCGCGCCAGATGCCGGGAGCCAGACTCCACCCGGCACCGCCCCGCCCGTGCTCGTCGTGCCTGCTGGAGAGGCGGTCCGAGCTGGTGATGTGGCTCCCGACGACGTGATCCGCTACACGTGGGATGCCCTTGGTCCCATCGGGCGCGAGCAGCTGGGGATCACCTCGCTCGACGATCTGCGCAATATGGTGATTACCGGGCCGCATGTAATCCCCGAGTGGTCAACGCCGAACCTCGACAACAGCAACGTCGAGAATGATCCAGATGCGCCGGTCCCCGACGACGCTCTCTCCGTAACGGTAACTCCAGAGATCAGCTCGGGAAAGGCCTCAACGCTCGGAGACGGGGCTGTCGCAATGGGGATGAATCCGTGCAAGAGCGACACCAAGAAAGCCAACATCGTCCACCGCTCTAGGACTTTCTGGTGCTACACCGGCACGGTAATCGCCGACACCCCGGCACTTCCGCTCCTGAAGACCTGGGTGAATACGGAGTGGCAATGGGAGGGCATCGTCCAGGTGAAGTACTCCGGGACTCCGAAGTACATCAAGAAGACCGCTGGCGGAATTGGTCATGATCGCCTCTGGGACGAGGCGAAGGGCGAGGTCAAGAAGGAGATCTACGTCGACAATGAGCCTGGACCGGATGTCTGCTACAAGTGGAACAGCTACATCCAGAAGCGGCAGTACGGCAACGGGAACACCGGACCGGCACGAGCATGGGCCGGTAGCCAATCGCCCTGTTAGGCCTCGCGAACCAGGATCATTAGCTGAGCATGACCGGGCCGGGGAGACTGGCTGCTCCCCGGCCCGGCGGCATCGAATGAGAGTTGCCATGAAACGCTTCGCGGCCATCCTGCTCATGCTGATTGCCCTACAGACAGCGGCGGTCGTGGATATCGACCTCTCGTGGGAATCGGCGCGTCGCCAATCCGTTGATCTCATTGAGCGCTCCAGCGGGACCTAATGCGAATCGTTCGTCGGCAAAGAGGTAGACCTTGGCGCAATCCAATTGCGGCGTTCGCGAACCGCTCCTCCCCGCACCTTCAGGTCGTCTCTGGGGTCAACCGGACTGGATTCCGGCTCCCCGCCTGCGCGGGAAAGGCTTCGCCGGAATGACGGAGGGGTGACGCAAAGATCGCTAGAGTGGCAACCGCCCCTGCGCGGCAGCGAAGAGCACCGTGTAGTTCATCGAGACGACGGGCTCGCGGCCTTCGAGGATGGCTTGGTGCAGCTCGCGGATGGGCACGCGCTCGATCTCCAGCAGCTCGTTGTCGTCGAGTTGCTGGCGGCCCGGCGTGAGGGTGTGGCCGAAATACATGTGCATCGAGAAGTCGGCCAGCGACGGCACCGGGACATAGCTGCCGAGATGTTCCAGGTGGCCGAGGCGCAGGCCGGTTTCTTCCTCGAACTCGCGGTGGGCGGCGAGGGTGCGGTCCTCGCCTCGGTCGATGTGCCCCGCTGGAAGCTCGCGCACCACGCGGCGCATCGGGTGGCGGTATTGCCGGACGCAGACGGCGCGGTCGGCATCGTCCAGCGCCAGAACGACCACCGCGCCGACCCCGATGCCGAGGTAGGTGTAGGTCATCTCGCGCGCGTCTTCCAGCGAACGGATTTCATCCACCAGCACCGGGAAGCGCCCCCGCCAGGCCACCTGCGACCGGATCGTTTCCCAATCCAGGTTCACGCGGCCCCGTTTTCGCTTGCGGCGATGACGGCGTCCGCGGCGGCCCCAATGGTGTGAACCGTGGGGCAGGCCTGTGCGGGCCGGTTGTGCCAGTTGATCCAGATGGCATCCAGGCCGGCGCCCCACGCGCCCTGGACGTCGGCGTAGAAGCTGTCGCCGATGTGCACGGTTTCGTCGCGCGTGGCCCCGGCGATCTCCAGCGTTCGTTCGAAGAATTCCGCGTCCGGCTTCTCGACGCCGATGAGTCCTGACACTGCCAGCGCGTCGAAGGACTCGCGTAGCTCGAGATGGTCGAGCAGGTCCAACAGCCAGGGCTCCCAGTTGGAGGCCGCCACGAGCTTCAACCCCGCCGCTCGAATCCGGGTCAGGGCTTCGCGGGCGCCGTCGATGGCGTCGTACGACTCGACGGTCGTGAACTCGTCGAACAGCCGCTGGGCCAGCAACGCGGGATCGCTGACGCCCAGGCGTCGGCCCATGGCGGCGTACATGCCCTGCCAGAACGCCCTGGATCGATCGGCGTCGGCGCT
Organism: Chloroflexota bacterium; assembly: GCA_026708035.1. Classification (NCBI taxonomy): domain Bacteria; kingdom Bacillati; phylum Chloroflexota; species Chloroflexota bacterium. The sequence goes on from JAPOVQ010000014.1 coordinate 193,718, forward strand.
GCTGCCGCGCGCGGCCGGATCCCTGATGGCGCGGTCGTACTCCTCGTCGCCAATGCGCCGAACCTCGCTCATCGGCGCCTTCGCCCCAAGCCGCTCAGCCTCCGCCGATATGGTGACGGAGAAGCTGCGTTTGTAGTGCACCAGGGTCTCCCCCACGTCGCAGAGCACGACGCGGTAGGGACCGCGCAGAGGCCGATTCATTCCCCTATGCTAGCCGCGTTGGCTCCATTGCGGGTGCTATGTTCGGCGCTGGGCAAACCCGCTACTGGGGTATCGTCTAGTGGTAGGACGCGCGGCTCTGGACCGTGAAGCGGTGGTTCGAATCCATCTACCCCAGCCACCACGCCAGGGAGACTCTTGCGTAACCGGTCGACATCCCCCGTCCAAGCTCCCGATCACCCTCACCCCCGTATCAAGTACGGGGCAGGCTCTAACCCTCTCCCGTCAAGGGAGAGGGGATAAGGCCCCATCTCCAGGCTGGGCTGAGGGGGCTTTGCAGAGATTGCCTAGTCAGGCCGCATGAACCCGGCTGCGCTGCGAGCCTCCGACGCGCTGCTGATCGTGGACGTGCAGCGGGACTTCTGTCCCGGCGGCGCGCTGGCCGTACCCGACGGCGACGCCGTGGTGCCGGTGCTGAACCAGTGGATCGACGCGGCGCGTGAGGCCGGCGCTGCCGTCTTCGCCTCGCGCGACTGGCATCCGCCCGACCACGTGAGCTTCCAGGAGCAGGGTGGACCGTGGCCGGCGCACTGCGTGGCGGAAACGCCCGGCGCAGGTTTTCACCCCGATCTCGCTCTTCCCGAATCGGCCACCATAATCGACAAGGGAACGGACGCAGGGCATGAGGCCTACTCCGCGTTCGAGGGCACCGAACTGGCCGCGCAGCTTGGCGCCGCCGGCGTCGAGCGGCTATGGGTCGGCGGGCTGGCCCTGGACTACTGCGTGCGCGCCAGCGTGCTCGATGCGCGGCGGATTGCCGGACTGCCGGTCCACGTGATTCTGAATGCCACTCGCGCCGTCGAGGTGCAGCCCGGCGATGGGTCCCGCGCGCTGGACGAGATGCGCTCGGCGGGCGCCGTCACCGAAGCCGTGAGCTAGCCCCGGCGCTCGATGGCCGCGCCTGCCGCCCCCGCGCTCACCACTGATCTCTATCAACTGACCATGCTCCAGGCGTACCTGGAGCACGGCATGCACGCGCCCGCGACGTTCGAGCTATTCACGCGGCGCCTGCCGCCAAATAGGAACTTTCTGATCGCCGACGGCCTGGACGCCGCGCTCGATAATCTCGAACACCTGCGCTTCGATGCCGCGGACATCGAATACCTGGAGTCTCTGGGGCGCTTCTCGGCCGAGTTTCTCAACTATCTGCGGGGATTTCGATTTTCGGGGAGCGTGGACGCCCTGCCCGAGGGCACGCCGTTCTTTGGCAACGAGCCGCTGCTGCGAGTGCACGCGCCGTTGCCCGAGGCTCAGCTCGTCGAGACGCGGCTGCTCAATTTGGTGCAACTGCCCAGCGCGGTGGCTTCCAAGGCGGCGCGCGTGGTGGCGGCGGCGGACGGACGGTCCATCGTCGACTTTGGCTTGCGGCACGCGCACGGCGCCGACGCCTCGCTCGCGGCGTCCCGGGCGGCGTACATCGCCGGCGTGCAGACGACGTCAAACGTGGCGGCGGGGCAGGCCTTTGGCATCCCGGTGGCCGGCACCATGGCGCACAGCTTCGTCCAGGCCCACGACCGCGAGCGCGAGGCGTTTCGGCGCTTTATGGCGACGTTTCCCACCGCGGCTCTGCTGGTCGACACCTACGACGTCCAGGCGGCCGTCGCCACGGTTATCGAGCTTGTGCGTGAGGCTGGCGGCGCAGCGCCGGCGGCTGTCCGGTTGGACTCGGGCGATCTGGCCGCGCACGCCCGTCGGACACGGCGGCAACTCGATGCAGCCGAACTGACCCCAATCCAAATCATCGCCAGCGGCAACCTCGATGAGGGCGAGATCGCGCGCCTCGTCGCGGACGGCGCGCCCATCGACAGCTTTGGCGTCGGCGCGGCGCTGGCCGTCTCCGAGGACGCACCGTGCCTGGACGTGGTCTACAAGCTGGTGGCCTACGACGGACGCGGCCGCATGAAGCTGGCCGCGCAAAAGACTACGCTGCCGGATCCCAAGCAGGTCTTCCGGCAGTTGCAGGGCGGCACCGCGACGCACGATGTCCTCGGGCTCGCCACTGAGCAGGCTGATGGCCAGCCGTTGCTCGAGCCGGTGATGCGCGACGGCAACCGGCTGGCGGCAGGCTGCCGCTCGCTGGAGGAGATTCGCGCCTACACCGAACGCTCGCTCGCAATGCTGCCTCCGCGCATCCGCTCGCTTGCTCCGGCCGCGCCTGACTATCAGGTCGAGATCAGTCCTGCCCTTGGCGAAGCGGCCGAACGCACGCGGCGGCGACTGGAGCATCGCTAGCATTCGCGGCGAGGCGTCCCCGGTTTTCAGGTTTGGCAAGTCGCGCGTAGGCTGAAGTAGTCCAGCTAGCCGAAAGCCTGCCGATGGAATATCGACGTCTCGGTCGCACGGGGCTCGAGGTGTCGCTGGTGTCGCTGGGCACCGGGGGGCCGAGCCGATTTGGGCAAGAACGCGGGACCACCCCCGCGGCGGCGCGGCGGCTGGTGCGGCGCGCGCTCGATCACGGCGTCAACTTTTTCGACACCGCCCAGGATTACGGCGACAGCGAATCGTTGCTGGGACAGGCGCTCGACGGCGTGCCGCGGGATGACTACCTGATCGCCACCAAGTGCACCTACCGCGACGGAGACGAGCGCGTCATTGCAGCGGCGGATGTTTCTCTCGCAATCGATCGGGCCCTAGCCCGCCTCAAGGTGGACGTGATCGACGTCATGCAAATTCACGGCCTGATGGGCGAGCACTACGACGAGGTGATCGAGCGTCACCTCCCGGTGCTCAAGGACGCGCAGGCCGCGGGGAAGATCCGATTCATCGGCGTCACCGAGCGCTTCACCCACGACCCCGCGCACGTCATGCTGCGCCGCGCCATCGCCGACGACCACTTCGACACCCTGATGGTCGGCTACAGCCTGCTGCACCAGGGCGCGGAGCGGCATGTGCTTCCCGCGGCGCAAGCGGCCGACATCGGGGTCATCATCATGATCGCGGTGCGTCGCGCGCTGTCGATCCCCGAGCGCCTGCGCGAGGTAATCGCCGACCTGGTCGAGCGCGGGCAGTTGCCCGCCGACGCGGTGCCGGCCGATGCGCCGCTGGGCTGGCTGGTGCGGGGTGACGTGACGTCGGTGGTGGAGGCCGCCTATCGCTTCGTCCGCGAACACAATGCGGTCGACACGGTGCTCACGGGCACGTCGCGCCCCGAGCACCTCGACGCCAACGTGGCGGCGCTCTTGCGGGGCACGCTGCCGGGGGCCGATCAGCAGCGCCTGCGCGACACATTCGGCCACCTGGAGGAGGCGCTGGGGAACTGACGCCGACGGTGGCGGGTCGGTCAGATTCTTTCGGCATTCCTCCGCTGTAGGCCTTGTCCACCGGAGCCCTCACCCTGGCCCTCTCCCCGAGGGAGAGGGAACCGGACTCGAGCCGCGAAGCGGCAAGAGAACCTTCCTGACCGATGTCACCCGCTACCACGCTGGCATGCGGGCTTGGCGCATCGGCTACCATCGGCTAACCGCACATGTTCGCCGGAGGGCGCCATGGGCGCCGTTGACGTCAAGCCGGAAGCGCCGCCGAGCCCGACTCGTGGTCCGAAGCTGGCGCCGTTCATCGTCGATTGCGACTTGCACCACATCTGGCATGAGATCGACGACATCTTTCCCTATCTCCCGCGGCAGTACGTGGAGCAGATTCGGGACTTTGGTCCGATGCTGCCGAAGCTCAGCTACACCAACGTGCCGAACATCCTGGGCTACCGCTCCGACCTGGAAGTGAGGCGCGACACAAACCTCGCCGAGTTCACGGTGCAGGAGCACCTGGACCCCTACCAGATCGACGTGGCGGTCCTCACGGGCGGCAGCGTCTACGGAGTGGTCGGGATCTCGGACGTGGATTACGCCTCGGCGCTGGCCCGTGCCTTCAACGATTGGACGCTCGACACCTGGGTGTCGGTGGACCCGCGCTATCGCATGACCCTGGCGGTCTGTCCCAACGATCCCGTGCAGGCGGCGGAGGAGATCCGGCGCCTCGGCGACCACCCGGCCGTGGTCGCCGTGATGCTGCCCGCCGGCGCTCGGCATCCATACGGCAACCGCTTCTATCACCCGATCTACGAAGCGGCCGCCGAGCACGGCCTGGCGATGATGACCCACTTCGGCGGTGAGGGCGCCGGCGTCACCAACCCGCCGACCGCCGCGGGGTATCCGTCCTACTACCTCGAGATGCGCATGGCCCGCCCGCAGATCGCCCAGGCGCACGTGGTGAGCCTGGTCTGCGAGGGCGTATTCGAGAAGTTCCCCACCCTCCGCTGGCTATTCATCGAGGTCGACACCTGGTGGATTCCGGGTCTGCTATGGCACTTCGACGCGGATTGGAAGGCCCTGCGCGACACCACGCCGTGGGTCAAGCGCCTGCCCAGCGACTACATCCGCGAGCACGTTCGAGTGGGGACTCAGCCGCTCGAGCAGCCGCCCCGGCGCCAGGATATGGCGAAGTTCCTGGACTGGGCGCACGCCGACGAAATGCTGGTCTACGCCAGCGACTTCCCCCACTGGGATTGGGACGAGCCCCGCGCGGCGGCGGCCCTGATTCCGCGCGATTTGCGCCCGCGCATCTTCGGCGAGACCGCGCGTGAGCTCTTCGGTCTTTAGTTGTGCTTCCCGTGAGCCTTGTTCCCATGTCAGAGCCGCCTCCGTACACGCCGGGGCCGCTCCAGTCCCGTTCGCCCTGAGCGGAGTCCAAGGGCACCGTTCATGGTTCGACAAGCTCACCACGAACGGCGGACAAGCTCACTGTGAACGGGGCCGGTGTTCCCCCGGTGCGTGATTGGAGCCAAGGCCAGTGAGCGTCGCATCTAGCGCGCGACGGCACGTGGTGTGCCGCGTCGACGACTTGCCGCCCGGAAGCCGCCGCGAGGTCCCCGTGGGCGGGGAAAACGGCGTCATGGTCTTCAACGTCGGCGGGCAGTTCTACGCGCTGCGCAATCGCTGCCCCCACTCCGGCGGACCGCTGGGCCGCGGGGTGATTCGACCCCACGTGATCTCGAACGGCGTGGGGCACTTCGACTTCGAGCGCGAGGCCGAGATCCTGAAGTGCCCGTTTCACAACTGGGAGTTCGACATCGCTACCGGCTGCGCGCTCTACGACCCATCAATGCGCGCCAAGACCTATCCGGTCGCCGTGGAGGACGGCAACGTGGTGCTCACGCTCGGGTAGACCAGGCCATTCGCCCTTGCATCGAGTTCGGGGCAGGCGCTGAGCTTGTCGAAGGGCGTCGTTCATGGTTCGACCAGCTCACCACGAGCGGATCGGGGTCTCACACCCGGGCGCGTAGGCGACGCGACTCAACTGCCCAGCAGCTAACCCGTCGGAATCGCCACCTGCTGGATGCGGCCGGTTTCGGCGGCCCGGTAGGCGGCCTGGGTGCATTCGGCGACCCACAGGCCGTCTTCCGGCGCGAGGGGTGACGGCCCTTCGCCCTGGCACGCGCGGAGGAAGGCCTGGACGAGCATCGGATAGACCTCGGTGGTGGCATCGGTGGCGTCGTAGGTCACGGTCTTGAGCGGTGCGCTGGCGTGGACGCCCCGGTGCGACGCCCATTGCAGCGGCACCCCGGCCACCTCTGCGCTCGGATTGAAGCTCAGCCAGCCCTCGCGACCCCAGATCGTGATGTCGCTGTGACGCTGCGACGCATATTCGGCCTTGCTGGTGTAGAAGCCCGCGTTGAGGTTGCCGACCATGCCGTTGTCGAACTCGATAGTCAGGGCCGCCGCGTCCTCGACTGTGATGGGCTCGCCGCCGACGTTCTTGCACATGGCGACGACCGAGGTGAAGTCCGAGCCGCTGACGTATCGCAGCATGTCGAGGTAGTGACAGCCAAGAATGGTCAGATGCCCGCCGCCGCCCTTTTCCTTGGAGAAGAACCAGCCGCCGGCGGCGTGGTCGTACTCAAAGCGATCCGCCGGGTCCTGCTTGATTCGCTCCTGGTCGGCGATGAAGTGGGCTTGGAACGAGAAGAGGTCGCCGAGCAACCCCTCGGACACGATGCGACGGGCTTCCTGGACCACCGGGATCATCCGCGACAAATAGGCGATGCAGAGATGGAGGTTGCGGCTGCGCGCGAGCCGGTAGATCTCGCGGTAGTCCTCAATGTCCACGTAGCCCGGCTTCTCGTGATAGACGTGCACGCCGGCCTCGAGCGCCTGCTTGATGGCGGCTGGCATGCGCCATGGCTCCATCGTGACGAGCGCCGCGTCGGGCTTGAACTGGCGCAACATCCGGTCCAGGTCGGTGTAGGTCGCTTGCAGCTTGGTTCCTGCGCCGTCGCGCACCTCGTCGAACGTCTCGCCCGTGGCGTCGGCGACGGCGACCTCGCCGACCTCGTCGGCGGAGAGCGCGTCGACTAGCTTCTGCCGATGCCAGGACGTGGGCTCGGTGATCAGCGCGACGCGTAGGGGTTCGCTCATGTTCGGGCGCCTCCGTGGTGGGAGCGTCGGTCTCGAGTTGGACATAGCCGACGCGGCGTCAGGCGGTCGGTGGTCGGGGCGGCGAGATTCGAACTCGCGACCTCCTGAACCCCATTCAGGTGCGCTACCAGGCTGCGCCACACCCCGGTGGCAGGAGTCTAGCAGTGGCGCCCAGACTATGAATGCGTGCCAGAAGCGTCGGACACTGAGCCCAGGGCGCGGCGGAGTTGACGGTGACGTCGCCAGATCGAGAGCGGCGACCGCAGGAGTTCCATCACCTCGCGCAGCTCCGACCAGGTGGCGTGTCGGCGCGGCGCATTCGGTGATGGTGTGAGGTGCGCGCGGCTGCGCCAAATGTCGGACAGGCGCATGAGTCCCGCCAGCCGCCCGCGCACGGTGGCCAGGCTGCGCTGCCGCCAGATGGTGATGGGCAGCGACGCGGCGTCGTAGGCCAGGATTAGCGGCAGCCACCGGATCAGCGCTCCAAGCGGATAGTTCTTGGCGATCAGCCAGACCTTGTTCCGGCCCAGGTGATAGGTCTTGAGCGGCGAGTCTTCGGCCCACGTGGCGGAGTGCATGTGGCGAACCCGCGCGGCGGTCACGTATCGAGCTCTCCACCCCAGCCAGCGCGCGCGCCAGGCAAGGTCGACGTCTTCCAAATAGGCGAAGAAGCGCTCGTCGAAACCGCCCGTCGCCTTGAGCAGCTCGCGCCGATACAGCGCCGCCCCGGCGCTGGCCCCGAAGACTTCACCGTCGGCGTCATCCTTCACGGGCGTCCCGGCGCTTCGATCCCACGCGATGCCCAGCGGGTCCAGGCTGATGCCGGCGGAATCGATGACCTCGGGATCGTGCAGATAAACCATGCGGCTGGCGAACATGCCGATGTCCGGGTGCGCCGTCGCGTTGCGCACCAGGCTCGCAAGCCAATCCGGGTCGGGGATCGCGTCGTTGTTGATGGTGGCGACGAGCGGCGCGCGGGCGGCCTCGAAGCCGCGGTTGTTGCCGGCCGCGAATCCGGTGTTTTCTGAAAGCTCCACAAGGCGCACCGATGGGAACGCGTCTCGGACCCAGGCCGTCGTGCCGTCGGTCGAGCCGTTGTCGACCAGAACCACCTCGTGCCGGACGTTCCGCTGTCCGACGATGGCCGGCAGCGATTCGCTCAGCCGATCGCGTCCGTTCCAGGTCACGACGACGACCGAGGCTTCAATGTCGTGCATGGGCGTCATGATTTGTCGCGACCGCTAGACTTCAGGCGGCAGATGCATCCGGCGCCGCTGGTTGGGTTGCGCGTGGCTCCCCCGCTCCGATTTCTCTCGCCTACCAAGTTGCGAACCTATGCGACCTGTCCGCTGCAGTACAGGCATCGCTACGTGGATCGCCTCGAGGCTCCATACACCCCGGCCTCACTGGTTGGCCAGGCCATTCACGAGACGCTGGAGGCGAATTTCCGGGCGAAGAAGCACACGCGTCGCGATTTGTCGTTGGCCGAGGCCCAGGAAATCTACGACCGCGTCTGGGAGCGATTTGCGCCGGGTCCGGCGGACGCCGCCGACCCGGACGATCCGTGGGAGGCGGCCTACGAGTCCGGTCGGTGCGCACTGGAGCACTATCTGACCGAAGCCGCCGCGGCCTTGGCGCCGCATCTTGTCGAGCATCGATTCCGGTTCACGGTCCCCAGCGTGCCATGGCCGGTCGTCGGCACGGTCGATCTGGTGGATCAAAACGGCACGGTCATCGACTTCAAGACCTCCCGCCGGCCCTACGACGCCGCCTATCTCGATGGCGATCTCCAGCTCATGTGTTACGCGATCGGATACGCCGCGTTTCGCGCCGGGTCGCGCGTTCGGCCCGGTGAGCTGCCGTCGCCGTATTTCATTCCTGACGTCCGCGTGGACGTGCTGGTCGTCGCCGATCCGCCGTCGGTGCAGCGCTTGGAGGCGCGCTACGACCGGGAGGACCTGCGCGAGTTCGGGGAGCGTGCCGCGAGCATTGCGGCGGGCATCCAGGACGAGCGCTTCGAGGCATTTTGGCGGGCCCCCGACGCCGCGGAGAACGCGAGCGTCTGCCGGCGGTGCTCCTACGTGGACCGGTGCCCGGACGCGCTGGTGTCGCCCGACGAGCTACTGGAAGCGGACGGCGAGGACGGAGACCAGGAAGAATAAGGCCGAGATCCCGATCGTGAAGTTGAAGAGCACGCGGTCGATCCCGCGGCGCGAGGCGAAGAACGAGCTGTCGCTGCCGCCGAGGGCCGAGCCCACGCCGGCGTTGCGCACCTGCAGCAGCACGACGCCGATCAGAATGACCGCCAAAACCACCTGCGCCGCCTGAAAACCGGAACCCACGGACTTACTCCTGCAAGGGGACTTGCCCTGGATTTACATAATGCCCGGCGCGAGTTGCCCCGAGAGGCCATGTGCCGGTGCACGCGCTCAGCATACCGGAGCGGCTGCGGAGGAGGGGAAATGTGGGTGCGTCATTTCCGCACGCTTGCGGTCACTTCCGCGCCATCGCCGTCATTCCGGCGGAGGCCGGAATCCAGTCCGGTCGGATCTAGGTGCCCACCGGATGCTTGACGTCGGGCGGGTCTGAGACCCGCCCCTACGGCAAACGGCTAGTGCGCGTCAGGCGCCGGCCGCCGTCAGCTTCGCGCGCGACATCTGTGCCGCGACCTTGATGGCGTGGTCCAGGCTGTCTTCGCGCGCCCGTCCTTCGCCCGCGCGGCCATAGGCGGTGCCGTGGTCCACGCTGGTGCGGATGATCGGCATGCCCACCGACACGTTGATGCCGTCGAAGAACCCCGCGGTCTTGACTGCCACGTGGCCCTGGTCGTGGTACATGGCCACGATGCCGTCGAAGCGCCCGTCGATGGCCTTGTTGTAGACCGTGTCGCCCGGCTCGGGGCCGGTCACGTCCATGCCTTCCGCCCGCGCCGCCTCGATGGCGGGCAGGATCTCGTCCGCATCCTCGTCGCCGAACAGCCGGTCCTCGCCGGCGTGGGGGTTGAGCCCGTTGACGGCGATGCGCGGATGCTCGAAGCCGAGCAGTTGCAGCGACTCGTGCAGCAGCCGGATGCAGTGCAGCACGTTGTCGCGCGTCACGCGGTCGATGGCCTCGCGCAGTGAGACGTGCGTGCTGTTGTGAATCACCCGCAGCGACGGCGCCACCAGCAGCATGCGCGTGCCGGGCGTCTCGGTCAGGTCCGCCAGCAGCTCGGTGTGGCCGGCGTAGTGATAGCCGGCGCGGTTGATGGCTTCCTTGTGGATAGGTCCGGTGACGATGGCCGCCGCGCGACCGTCCATGACCAGCTTGGCGGCTTCGATCACGGCCTCGGCGGAGGATCGCCCGCCTTCGACCGTCACCTGCTTGAAGGGCAAGTCGCTCAGGTCCTCGCCCCATGGGTCGTAGACCTCGATCGTGCCGTGCACGTAGGCGGCCGATTCCGGATCCGCGGCAACGACCTTCAGTTCGGAACCGAGAATGCCGGCCATGCGCTCGATCGCCGAGACGCTGCCCACGGCAAGCGGTCGGCACATGGCATAGGTTTCCGACTTGGCCAGGGACTTGATCAGGATCTCCGGTCCGACTCCGGTCGGGTCGCCCATGGTGATGGCGAGGATCGGTCGGTCGGCGTCGGCGGTTGCGTTTGGGATGCGGGGCTCCTTTGACGTGTGCCCTCGAATTCACTCGGCGGCAAGTGTAGTCAGGCGTTCTGGCTCGTGCGCGAGGTAGGTACGACTGGCGGGTCAGGGGCAACCGATCATGCGCAGCGCGTCCACCAGCGCCGTCGGTCCGCCCATCACGCCGGCCTTGGTCACTACCGGCCATCCCGCGCCGGGACCGGACGTGAACACGCCGTAGGGCACGCCCCAGCCAATCTCACCGGCAAGCTCGATGGCTTCCGCCGGGATCGCGGCAAACGCGGCGCGCGCCGTGTCGCCGCCCGAGAGCACCAGGCCGATCGGGTGCGTGCCGCGCCACACGGTGGCCGTGAACTGGCTCACCAGGGCGTGCTGGGCGGCCTGGGCTTCCGGGGATGGCGCCTTGACCGGGATTACGGCGTCCACCAGGGCGGGGCGATCGAGGGACCAACCCGCCCGCACCGTCGCGGCCACCATGATTGAGATGCCGGGTTGCTGGAGAAGCGGAATGGGTTTGACCGCGAGCGTGGCCGCGGCCTCGGCAAACTGCTGCTGCGTGTGCGCCATCGGCGATCCGATGATGGCAAGCGTGCGCGTCGTGCGCGACATCTCGGGGACTGGCTGGGGAAGAGTCGCGGTGCATCGCGCCAGGGACGCGGCCAGGCCCGCCGATCCGGCGCTGACGCGCATGAGATCGGCGGCGTCCATGGCGACCGCCACGCACTCGAGATCGGCGTCCTCGGCGATGTCGGGCAGGATCACGTTCACGCCCGCGTCGCGGGCGCTGCGCAACGCGTCGGCAAGTTCGGTCACATCAGACCGCACGACGTGCGTGGGGATCACACGGCACGTCAACGCAGAAGTGGATTCGATCAAAGTCGGGATATGCGACTCCAGGGCCGGCGTCACGGGGTCTCGTCCGGGCTCCGCCTCGGAGACCGGAGTGCCCCAGAGCGCCAGCGTGCCGGATTCCGTGGTCCGGCCGCCCGACGGAAACGCCGGCGTGTAGACCAGCGTCGAAGCGCCCGTGCCGTCGAGCGCCGCCTGGAGTTCCGTCGCGATATTCCCGCGGAGCAGCGAATCGGTTTTCTTGTAGATCAGGGCGGAGGGGTCGGCCGCGCCGACCGCTCTGCGCACGGCGTCGTAGGCCGCGGCAGCGTCCAAGTGTCGCGACGCCGTGCTCATGGCCGCCGCCTCGGCGTGCGGCGGCCACGAGCCGTCGCGGGTGGAGACCAGGGTCCGGCGACCGGCATTGCGGAACTGCAGCGCCGTGTCCAGGGCGCCGGTCAAGTCGTCGGCGATGATCGCCCACCGAGGCATTGGCTAGTTCGTCAGCGGAAGCGTGTCGGGCGCGTGGGTGAGCACGCCCACGGATGGGTTGGCGCGAGCATCGGCGGCTGCGATTTCGAGCGCCGCCTCGACCGTATCCGCCCGGTCGAACGCCAGGGCGCGGGCGTCCTCGCGCGCCACGCCGTCCGAGACCAGGATCACCCGCGCATGCTCGCGAACGCGCGCCCACGCGGTGGCCAGCGATGCGGCGACCGGGTCGTCGAACTCGCCCTTTTCGTAACGGGTGATGAGCGCGTCGGCCGGGGACGCCGCGTAGTCCAGCATCTCCGGATGCATCACGGCCACGCCCTCGGGGCACGGCGTCACCACGATGATCGTGCCTCCCGGACGCACCAGCATCGCCGCGGGATAGAGGCTCTTGTGCGCCTGCCAAAACTCGATATCGCACGGGTGCGAGCCGGCAATGACGATGTCGAGCCCTGTCGGCGCGGGCACGCCGTAGATGCCCTGGGCGTCCGCCACGGCGCGCCGATAGGCCCCGCGCGTGGTTCCGAAGCGCGCCGTGACGAGCTGGCCGTCGCTGTTGAGCGTGACGTTTAGGACATGGCGCATGCCGGACCGTTCGGCGATGCGCTCCATTTCGCGGCGCACCGGCGTCACCACCTGGCCGAGCAGCGGCTCGACGGCGCGCGCGCTGAACATGTGGGTCGCGGCGGTGGTGGCCGCGCCGGACACGCCCGGCTGCACGATCTTGGCTCCGGCCGAGAACCCGGCGATGTGGTGGGGCACAACCGCGCCGGTGCCGATGACCAGGTCGCGTTCGAACAGCCCGGCGTTCACGTGCACCGGCGTGCCGTCGGGCGTGGTGCCCAGGTCGCGCAGTGGGGCAACCGTGTGGTCGTGCTGGGTGACCTCGACCCGGCTGAGCACCTCGTCGCCGAGCTTGGCGCAAACCTCGTCCGGCGTCATCGGACGGTGCGTCCCCAGGGCGATCATTACCTGCACGGCATCGTCCGGCAGGCCGCCGGCGCGCAGTTCCTCGAGGATCGCCGGTACCAGGAGGTGCGTGGGAGTTTCGCGGGTGATGTCGTCGACCAGGATGAGCGCCGAGCGAGCGTCGCCGGCCTCCGCGCGCAGTCGCGGGCTATCTATAGGGTTTGCCAACGCTTCCCGAATCACGCGCTCCGGATCGGTCGCCGGCGGGGCCGGGTGCGGCGTGAAGACACCGGCCAGCACCGCGTCGTGGTTGACCTGAAAGCGCAGCTCATCCGCGCCGTAGGGAATGGTGACGAAATCGCCTGGCACGGTGCGCCCCGATCCTGTCTCCGCTATGGAGACCCTTGCACGAATGGTCGACATCCCATGCCCAAGCCTCGGATCACCCTCACCCTAACCCTCTCCCATCAAGGGAGATAGGACCGGACCTGCACTCCAAGCTCCACTGGAGGGATTCCGCAAGGGTCTCCTACGCGGCCACCACTGGATTGCGCAGCACGCCGATGTGCTCCAGCTCGATCTCGACCGTGTCGCCGACGGCGAGCGGGCCGACGCCCTCGGGCGTGCCCGTGAAGATGCAGTCGCCGGGTTCCAGCGTGAGCCCCTGCGCCAGGTAGGTGATGAGCGACGCGACGTTGAAGAGCATGTCGGACGTGTTGTTGTCCTGCTTCGTCTCGCCGTTGACGCGCGCCTGGATGCGCAGGTTGTTGGGGTCGATGTCGGTCACGATGCACGGACCCAGCGGCGCGAAGGTATCCAAGCCCTTGCCCATCAGGATGCAACCCATGGCCATTTCGGCGAATTGCAGCTTGCGGGCGCTCACGTCGTTGCCGCAGGTGTAGCCAAGCACGTAGTCGAGCGCCTCGGAGACGTCGACGTTGCGGCAGGTCTTGCCCATGACGACCACAAGCTCCGCCTCGTAGTGGACCTCGCCGAACGGCTCTTCCTGGAGCGCGGGATCGTTGATCGCGTGGCGAAAGCCGTCCGCGCGGGGCAGCACGATGTCGTCCCCTGGGCCGCTGATGGCTGTGCTCGGCTTGATGAAGAGCATCGGCATCTTGGGCACGCCGCTCTCACCGACGGTCTCCATGATGTGTTCCATGTAGTTCAGGCCGACCCCGATGGCCTTGCCCGGCACGATGGGCGCCAGCAGCTTGAGGTCGTCGACCGAACCGACGGATTCGCCAACCGAGTGGTCCCCGAAGATGTCCCCGTCGATCGCGTGGACGGTGCCGTCGTCGTCGAGTGAGCCGTAGCGAGCGCCGGAAGGGTGCGCGTATCGGACGATCCGCATGGTGGTTGACCGATCAGAAGCGAGGGGCAGGCAGCGGTCCGCAGCGTAGCATCGCCCGTGCGTGAAGCCCGGCTACTTCGCGTTTACGAAGTCCAGGATCGCCGCGCGACATTCATCCGGCGCCTCCAGGTGCGGCCAGTGGCCCGCGTGCGCGACGTTGACCTGGGTGGCCTTGGTTGCGCGGGCGGTGAGGATGGCCGCGTCGTCCTCGGTCACGAAGGGGTCGGCGTCGCCGCGCAAGACGAGAATGGGCGCGGTAATCGTGCGGGACGCTTCCAGGTATTCCGCGCCGATCATGGCGCGCAAGCACCCGGCAACCACGTCGGCATCGGTGGTCGCCGCCGCGTCGCACATTGACGACAGGTGCTCGTCGGCCAAGTCTTCGACAAGGCCGCGCGTCAGCCACCGTTTGGCGGCATCGGCATCCCAGCCGCGCATCTTGATCCGCTCGTGCACCGTCCAGAGGCTGTGCACGTCACGGACGAACGCCCCAGACCCGAGCAGGACGAGGCGTGCGACATGGCTGGGATATCGCGCCGCGAAGCACAGGGCGACGAGTCCGCCGTAGTCGTGGGCCACGATCGGAATCGGATCGAGCTGATTGGCCTGGTGCAGCGAGTGGTGCAGCAGCGTCGCGGCGTGCTCGATGTCGCCCGCGAAGCCCTCGGGCGGACTCTCGCCGAAGCCGGGAAACTCGAGCATCAGCGCGCGCCGGTCCTCGGGTAGCCCCTGGGTCACCATCTCCCAGACAACCGCGCCGGGCCCCAGGCCGTGCAGGAATAGGATGGCCGAACCCCGCACGCCCCTGGTTGCCAGATTGATGCGCTGTCCACGCAGTTGGAGCATTGGCATTAGCGAAAATCGCCCATGGCGTCTGTCCCACGCAGTTGGTCATGCGATTTCAATGCGTGCGTCCAGTGATTGTCGGTGTACATGCCGTGATGCCGGGTCACGCCTTGGATGGCGTGTCGATGCCACCCCGCGCTTGGCGCAGCTCCTCTTGCAGGCTTTCCGCGTAGCTCTCGACGGCGGCGCGCACGCGCTCGATCCGGACGATGGACGGCAGCACGCGTTGGCGCGCGGTGGTCTCGACGGTGTCTTGCACGTGCTCCGTCGAGCGCGCGGTGCGCCGCAATCCCTGCTTGATCTTCACGGTGGTCTCGATGATGGCGATTGATCCGACCACGCCGCCCGCGAACAGCGCCAGGAACACCACGCAGCCCTGGATGACCAGGATGATGATGGCAATGTCGCGCGCGACGTCCCATCCGTCCATCAGCGCCGACGCCTTCGTCGTCGACGGGACCGGCCGCGGCGTCGCCGCGACGGCTGATCATGTCGCTCTTTGGTGGCGCCTTCGGCGGCCTCGGCGGCGCGCTGCGCGGCCTCGCGGGCCTTGCGCAACCTGGCGCCCACCTGCGCAATCAGCTCGCTGCCGCGCTGGGGCGCGAGCACCGTGCCAATCGCGCCGCCGACGATGAACCCGAGAGCCACGCCGAGCATGATCCAGGCCATGTCGGGCACGGCCTAGCGCCACTGCCCGCGCAAGAGGTTGAGCGCGCGCCGGGCGACTTGAACGCCGCGCGAGGTCGTGCGCGAGCCGGCGGCGACGGTTTCTTGCACGCTCTCCGCGGTGGCGCGAACGGTGTCGACGGTGTCACGGGCGGAATCGATGATTGGGGTGACCTCGGCGCGAATCGCCGCCAGCATGCGCCACAGCAGCAGGCCGGTGATCGCCAGCATCAGCGCCGCCAGCAGGCCCACGGACGCGAGCACGATGACCGCAATGTCGCGAACGACTTCTAGCGCTTCCACGACCCTGCCCTGCGGCTAGGCGCGCTGAAAGCGCTCCAGGAAACGCGCGGGTTGCACGATGCGCCGGATGAGTCGCTGCCGGATGACCCGCCACGCTTCGTCAACCGCTCGCCTTTCTGCCCGCGTCACACGGTGCTGACTATAGGTGGCCCGCATGTACGCCACGGCCACCGTCTCGGGAGGACTTGCCCCGTCAGCGCCAGCCGCCATGGTGTCGGGGAACAGCCACGCGCCCAAGCGCCGCGACACCTCCTGCGGCGTCTCGGATGCCCCGGCATTGTAGCCAGCGCGGCGCGCGTAGCTCACCATCCGTGCGTAGACTCGCTGCACGCCCGTGCTTGGCTGTTGCAGGCGGTTGCGCGCGAACACGGCGCCCACCGCGGCCAGGACGATCGCCAGCAGCGCGCCCAGGACGATGGCCATGCCAACCAGGACGCCGGCAATGTTGCCGAGCACCTCGCCGAAGGCGTCCTCTTCGTCGGGCTGGACCGCCGAGAAACCTCCACCGGCGGAGCCACTCATCAGCTCGAGATCTTCGAGCAAGTCGTCAAAGGTCGGTCCGAGTCCTCCGATAACGTTGCTTGTGGCGATGCCGTCACCGGCGTCGTCGGTTTGGCGTTCCACCGGCAGGCGGAACCCGGAGGGCTCAAAGGCCACCCAGCCATACCCTGGAAAATAGACCTCGACCCAGGTATGGGCGTGCTCGGGATTCACGAAGAAGCGGTTCGTCGCCGCGTCATAGTCGCCGGCCACGAAGCCATTCACGAGACGAGACGGAATGTCGAGGGCGCGCACCAGGACGGCCATGGTGGACGCGATGTTCACGGCTGAACCGCGCCGCGATTCCGTGAGGAAAAAGTCGGTCGCGTCGCGATCGCCGGGGAGCGGAGGAGCATCGACGGCAAACGGGAAGCGCCGCATGAAGAACTCAATGGCGAGCACGCGGTCGAACGCCGTTTCCCCGGCCTCCGCGAAGCGCTGGGCGAGCGCGAGCACGCGATCCGGCATTTCGGGCAGTTCCAGATACGGCGCGATCCACTCCGGATATTCCGTTGACGCCCCCCGGAGCTGCGCGATCGTCGCCCCGGAGAACGTCGAATCCACCGAATAGACCAGGCGCTGCCCGACGCGACGCGTGGCGCGGATCGAGGCGTAGTCCTCGATCGGTGCGCCGGAGTCGTCCACCTGCGCGAGGTAGCGACGATTTACTCGAATGACGTCGCCGGGCGAATACAGCACTGACGTGGTGAAGTCGAGCATCTCCACGTTGGTCCGCACGGGAATGCGCGCCTCGAGCCCAAACGACTCCGCCAGCGGTGCGCTCGGCTCGCGCTCGGCCAGCTCGCGATACGTGCTGCGCCAGCCCTGTCCGGTGTAGACGTCGAACGTCTGCCCCTTCCAGTAGTTCGGCGATGTCGACTCGATGATCATGCTGCCGCGCGGCTGAAACGGTTGTGGACCGCTCAGCCCCATCGATTCGCGTCCGGCAAGCGCCGCGCCGGCGGGGTTCGAGACCCCGCCGAACAAGCGCTGAATGCCCGTCTCCACGTTGCCCCAGCCGTCGCCCAGGTAGGTCCAAAACGCCTCCGCCACGGGATTGCCGGCCGCCCGAGGCAAGGCCACGGACAGCACCACCACCAAGGCGATCACGACCAAGGCCCACGCGAACACCGTGTTGCCCAGACCGCGTGTGTAGGACGTGCCCGTCGTCGCCCACTTCGACTCCAACGACGTCGTGCGCAAGTGCACGATCAACGCCAGGGCCGCCGAGAGGAACACGACGAACGGGACCCAGTCGGGACCGATGTAGGTCACGTTGATTCCGAGCGCCAGCATGCCCGGGGTCAATGCCCACAGGGCGCTTCGACGTCGAAATGCCATCCAGCCCGCGAAATACCCCATGCCCCAGGCGGCCATGGTCATCCAGAAGAGGAACACCACGTTGTCGCGGCTGACTTGGAACGCAAACGCCGATTGGAACCAGCCCTCGAGCCGGAAATACAGGTCCCGCAACAGCTCCCAGGTCTCGTTGGCCGCGGCGTTGAGGGGCGGCTCGCCGCCGAGGGCCCCCGACTGGCGGAGTTGCACCCACTCCACCGTCTCGCCAAAGAGCGCGGCGAAGTTCCGCACGCCGTCGATGGGGCCGGGAAAGGCCTCCGACGCGACGACATACGCCACGGCCAGGTCGGTGACGACGCCGATCGCCACGATCCAGACCGACGACATGCGCCGAGCGGACAGCCACCACGCGGCCAGAACGGCCACGATGGCCACGGCGAACAGCACGCCCGTTCCGGGCGCCCAGCCAACCAGGTGAATGCTGGCGAGCGGCGCCAGCGTGGCCGCCAGCACCAACCCAAAGGTCAGCAGTGAGCCGGCCGGCAGGGTCGGGAACCGGATGCGGCTGGCGGTCGCGGCGGCCACGCTCATGCGGCTATTGGTAGGCCAGCGACACCGTCGGTCGCCGCTGCCCCTCCGCTGCGGGCCCGCCGTGTCGGCTGGGCTGCACGGTTGAGAACGTTGCACCCTGGGTGACGGTGGTGAAGGAAACCCCGGCGGTTTCGGACCCCTCCTTGAGCCCGGCGTTGGAGGGCGCGTCGTCGAAGGTCGCGGCATCCACGCCGATGGCGATCGGATATACGGCCCGCTGCGCCAGGTGGGTCAGGCTTGCGATCCAGGTCGGGTCCGCGGAAGGCGAGATGGCGACCAGGCTGACCCCGCGGCCGAGAATCGGCGCGGCGCTGGCGAGCACGTCGCCGAAGGGTTGCGTGCCGCGCGCCTGCACGATGGCCAGCGACTCCAGGATTCGCCAGAGCTGCCGCAAGCCCCGTTGCGGCTCGATGATGTAGCGGGTGCCGCGCCCCTCGGCCAGCAGGCCGACGGATTTGCCGTCGCGCACGAACTGGTAGGCGAGCGATGAGACGATCTTGACGCCGTATTCCTCGGTGGACTCGTCACCGTGACCCGCCTGCACCGCGGCGTCCAAATCGAGCGCCACCCATAGGCTGGCGGTCGGCTCGAGGTCAAACTCCTTCACCAGCAGCGTTTCGCGGCGCACCGAGGTCGGCCAGTGGATGCGTTTGAGCGGGTCGCCGGGCTGGAACTCGCGCAGACCGCCGGCGTCCGTCGTTACCTGCTGGGTCCGCATCGAGGAGCGGGCCGCGCCCACCAGCGTTCCGGCGGGCACGGCGACGTCGTGCATCACCGAGATCGGTGGGTAGACCACGATGGTGTTCTCCTGGGCGAGCCGGCGTTCGGCCGTGAAGAGGCCAAACGGGTCGCCGACCGTCACGTCCGCCGGACCGAGCTTGTAGAGCCCGCGTCGACCGGCTTCCCCGTGCGTGCGCCAGCGACGCTTCCCGCGGCTGCCGAGGCTGATCGCGATTGACGCCCGATACCCGGGGAGCTCGGAGTAGTCTTCAACTTCGAGCATGAGGATGGGCAGCCGGCTGCGGCTGCGCAGCTCGAACTCTTCCTCGATGGTGTCGCCAACCGTCGCCCACTGGGTACGGATCTGACGCTGGATGGTGAGCCCGCGCGATGCCAGGCGCGTCCAGAAATAGGACAGCAGCACAATGCTGAGCAGCGCGTACATCAACCAATACGCGATGGGCGACGTGGTCACCAGCGCCACGACGACGAGCAGGCCAAGCAGCACGATGATGACCGGTCGTTGCAGGGTGACCGCGGGTTTAGGCTGGCTGGCCGTGACCGACACGGGGCCCTCCACCGGACGTGGGATGCAAGCAACCTCCGCCCGGATTTGAGGCTGACTCTAGCATGCGCTCAACCGACCGGCGCTACGACGAGCGGCGAAATCGCGGCGCGGCCGGCCCGGCGCATTCGGCGCGTCCATGCAAGGCTCACGAAGCACCCAAGGAGGCGCCCTGCGTCTGGGCTAGACTCCAGCGGAGGGGTGCCCGAGTGGTTGAAGGGGACCGTCTCGAAAACGGTTTGGCGTGTTGAGCGTCACGTGGGTTCGAATCCCACCCTCTCCGCCGGCCCTCCATGGGTAACGCTTCCTTGAGCACTCCAACCCCGTCGCTTGTGATTCGCGCCGGGCGGCTCGTCTGCCCGGCCAGCGGAATCGACGGTCCAGGCGCCGTGACGGTCGCGGGCGACCGCATCGTCGGGGTCGCAATTGACGATCCGGATGCGCCGTCGCCGTCCGCGACCCGCGAGCTTGCGTTTCCGCGCGGCATCCTCCTGCCTGGGCTGATCGATCTCCATGCGCACCCGGGCTGGGGCGACTCCAAGCATGACGTGGACCCCGATCGCTGCCTGCTTGCTCGCGGCACCACGACGGCCATGTCGCAGGGCGATGCCGGCGCGGCCAACTGGCCGGTCTATCGCGACACCGTCATCGACGCGGCGCGGTTGCGGATCAAGCTCGCCATGCATCTGGCATTGCCCGGCGAGTCGGCGCCGCACCCGAGCCACTCAAAGCTCGACGACCTGGACGCGGACGCGTGCGCGCGCGCCGTCCGCGACGGCGGCGATCACATTTGGGGCATCGCCGTCACGACGAACGTTCTCGGCACCGGCGACGTCGATCCGCGCGAGATCCTGGCTCGAGGCATGGCGGCGGCGGAGGCCGTGGGCTGTCCGATCATCTACGGCTCGCGCTACCACGACGATTGGCCGCTGGACGACCAACTCAGGCGCTTGCGGTCCGGCGACATGGTGACCTACTGCTACCACGACGGGCCGGACCGCATCGTGGGTGACGGTCGTGTCCTCGACTGCGTCCACCAGGCGCGGGCCCGCGGGGTGCTGTTCGATACCGGGCACGGGATGAACTCGTTTGTCTACGACGTCGCCGAGGTCGCGCTCGCCGATGGATTCCCACCGGATGCAATTTCAACGGACATTCAACGGCGGCACGTCGGGGCGAGCCCGCCGCACGACCTTCCGCTCGTCATGTCCAAGCTGCGTGCAGCGGGAATGCCGGAAGCCGACATTTGGCCGCGCGTGACCGAACGACCGGCGCAGATCCTGGGCATGGCCGATGAAATTGGCCGCCTGGCGCCGGGCGCCTGCGCGGACCTTGTGGTCCTCGATTGGGCGCCGGCACCCGAACCCCTGGCGGATTGCAAGGGCGTCACACGCGCCGGAGGCCGGTGGCACGCCCGGCTCGTCGTGCGAGGCGGGACCGTCGTGGAGACGACCGGCTCCTAGGCCCGCGCTTCGCGCGCCCCACGCGGCGCTGCTAGCCTCGAATGAACGCGGTGCGTGAGGTCGGATGCGATGGCGCGGGTGCTCGTGGCGATGAGTGGGGGCGTGGACAGCTCCGTCGCCGCCGCGTTGCTTGCTCGCGAGGGCCACGAGGTGGTCGGCGTCACGTTCAACCAGTGGCCGGCGAGCCAGACCCTTCGCAATGCCCGCAGCGGCTGCTGCACGCCCCGGACCATCGATGACGCCCGCCACGTCTGCCAGATCCTCGGCGCGCCGCACTATGTGCTGAACTTCCGCGCCGAGTTCGAGGCGGCCGTAATCGGCCCGTGGTCCCGCGGCTACCTCCGCGGCGAGACGCCGAATCCTTGTGTGACGTGCAATGACCGCGTGCGCTTCCCGGAGCTGATTCGCAAGGCCGACGAGCTGGGCGCCGAATTCGTCGCGACGGGCCACTACGCGCGCGTCGCGAATGGGGCATCGTGGCGTCTGCTCCGCGCCCGCGATTCGGGCAAGGACCAGTCGTACGTGCTGCATATGCTGCAGCAAGACCAGCTGCGACGCGTCCGGCTGCCGCTGGGCGACCTGCGCAAGCCGGACGTCCGCCGAATGGCCGGCGAGTTCGACCTTCCCGTGGCCGACAAGCCCGACAGCCAGGAGATTTGCTTTGTTCCCGACGGCGACTACGCGGCGGTCGTGCGGCGCCAGGGAACCAGCGGCCAGGGCCCGATCGTTGAATCCGATGGACGGGTGGTCGGGCGCCATGACGGCATCGAGAGCGCGACCATCGGGCAGCGCCGGGGACTCGGCCTCGGCGGCGGCGGCGGACGCCGCTACGTGACGGCGATCGACGCCGACCTGAACACGCTTGTGGTCGGTCCGCGCGACGCGGCGATGGTGAGCTCGATATCGGTGCGCGACGTGCGTTGGATCGACGGACCCGCGGCGAGTCCGCCGGCGCACGCCGAGGTGCAGACGCGCTCTCACGCCCGCGCCGCGCGCGCCCGACTCGAGCCGCAATCCGGCTCGACACTGTCGGTCGTGTTCGACGAGCCGGCCTGGGCGCCGGCCCCCGGCCAAGCCGCGGTGTTCTATCGCGGAGACGAGGTGCTGGGCGGCGGGGTGATCGACCGACCGGAGGTGAGCTAATGGCCGATGTCTACTGCCCGAGATGCTTCGACCTTGTCGAAGATGCGCGGGTCTTTTGCGAGACCTGCGGCCAGTTCATCCACGAGCACGCGCCAGCCGATTCACGCGAGTGGGACTCTCGCCCACCGGATCTGTCGCCGGTGGCGCCCGCCGCGACCGAAGCGCCCGTGGTGATCAACCTGCCGGACGAGCACATGCCCGACACCCCGACCGACGAGTCCCCTAGCGACGAAAGCGGTAGCGGAGCAGCGCCCTAACCGCGGCCGGGCCGTCGACCCACCAGCGCAGCTTCTTGGCGGATCGCGCCTCGTAGGAGATTGGCAGTTGCGCGATGCGCTCACCGCTCTTGAGAAACCGCGCCGTGAGCTCGACCTCGAGGTCGAATGAATCCGCGGTCAGCACGACATCCTCCAGCACCTCCCGGCGCCACATCTTGTGGCAGGTTTCCATGTCGCGCACCGAGGCGCCGTAGAGCAGGTTCGTGAGCAGCGTGAGGAAGCGATTCCCGAGCCGGTAGAGCCGCGACTGCGATCCCAACGGTCGGTATCCATAGACGACCCTGGCTTCGCCGCGCAGGATCGGCTGAATCATGGCCAGGAAATCCTGCGGGTTGTACTCCAGGTCGCCGTCGTGAATGACCAGCACGTCCCCGCGGGCCTCGCGCAGCCCTGAGCGCACGGCGGCGCCCTTTCCCCGGTTCTCGCGGTGATTGATGACGCGGATGCCGGGGATGTCGACCGACTCGATCTCAGCCGTCGTCGCATCCGTCGAGCAGTCGTTGACGACGATGATGTCGAGATCGAGGTCCACGGCGACGACTCGGCGCAGCGCTTCGGCGATCGTGGGCGCCTCGTTGTACGCCGGCACGATCACGCTGAGGGTCACCGCAGGCGCCACCGCAGCCGAGCGATATCGACGAACGAGTTCAACACCACCAGGGGGCTGTTACCCGACGAATCGCCGGCCGTGCGCGGATAGTGGTGGACGCCGACCTCGGTGTACGTGTGTCCCGCATGCGTGGCGCGGGCCACGAGCTCGGCTGAGATCACCGCGCCGCGACCGGCGATGAACTCGATGTCCTGCACCACCTCGCGACGAAACAGCTTGAAGCCGCAGTCGATGTCGCGCACCTTGAAACCCATCACCAGCCGCACGACCAGCCCCCAGAGGCGCGCGTTCAGTGACCGGTGCGCCGGATCGGCCCGCTGGATGCGATAGCCCAGCACAAAGCCGTGCGTGCCCAGCGCGTTCACCAAACCCGGTAGGTCCGCTAGCGAAAACTGGCCGTCGCCATCGACGTAGCAGACTAACGGAGCTTGCGCGGCGGCAAAGCCCGAGCGCAGCGCATGGCCATAGCCCAGGTTTGTGGGGTGTTGCACCACGCGCACGCGGTCGTCGCCGGCCGCCGCCTCGCGGGCTCGCTCGGCCGTGCCGTCGCTCGACCCGTCGTCGACGATGAGGATCTCGTAGTCGTCGCCAAGCACGCCGACGTGCTGCTGCGCGTCGGCGATGACCGCGGCAACGTTCTCCGCCTCGTTGTGACACGGAAAAACTACCGAGATTTGCGGCATGGGTTGCCCGGCTGTTGGGGAGGCGGTCGACATTTCCGTTGGCACGTGAGCGACGGCGCGCGGCACGCGCGGCGCTTGGTGATCGACGCCCGCCATCTACCGCCACGCTCCAGGGCGCCGAAACCTACCACACCGCTGCGCCTGACCTGTTCGCTAGGATTGGCGCAGTGCCGATTCCCGGAATGCCTCACGTGCGACTGGCCGTTACGACCTACTCCGCGCCCAAGTGGACCATTGACGAGCATGCGCGGGTCGCCCGTGAGATCGGCTGTGACGGCCTCGAAATTCGGATGCTCGCGGGGCAGCCGCTCACGCCCGATCTCCCCGCCGCCGAACGCCGACGCATCGCCGAGGTGGTCGCAAATGCGGGTCTCGAAATCTGCGTGGTCGGCAGCGACTGCCGCTTGGCGCAGCCGGCAACGCCGCGCGCGTCTGAGGTCGATCGGGCGTCTGGCTTCATCGAATTGGCGCGCGAGTGGGGAGCGCCGGTGGTCCGGGTGTTCGGCGGCGCGCAAAGTGCCGACGCACCGGCCGCCGAGGCGGACGCTTGGGTTGCGGAGGGTCTGCGCGCGGCCGCCGCGCATGCCGCGCCGCACGGAGTACGCGTGGCGTTGGAAACCCACGACGTCTTCAACTCCGCCGTGAGAGTTGGAGGCATCGTGCGCGCGGCGGCGCATCCCAACGCCGCGGTGGTGTGGGACCTGGGGCATCCGCACCGCGCCGGTGAGAGCGTCGCCCAGGCCTGGGACGCCATCGGCCCGTTCGTGGTGCATGTCCACGTCAAGGACATCGTTCGCACCGACGACGAGCGCGAGTGGGAGAGCGTCGTTGCCGGCCGAGGCGAGGTTCCCATCGCCGAGATGCTTGGGGTCCTCCGGCGCGCCGGCTACAGCGGTTACCTATCGACCGAGTGGGAGCCGCGCGACGCGCGAGCGGGCGGTGGGCGCAAGGCCGCCCTGGCGCAGCACGCCGCCCATTTGCGGGGGATCCTGGACGCCGCTTAGCGCGAGAGGTCGAGCAGGATTCGCCGCAGCGGCCGTTCGTCGCGGGGCAGGACCGTGCGCACGTCGAGCCATACGTCGTCGTCGTGGACGCGGGCGATCACCGGCGTGTCCGCGCGGCGCAGTCGCGTGGCCAGCGCTTGCCCGCCGCCCGTGAGTCGAATCGCAAAGCTGCGAAGCACCTGGCCCGGAAGGGAGCCGCCGCCGACCGCCGACTCCGACTTCTCGACGCTAGCGCCGGCGACGCCGCGCGCGAGCCGGCGCGCCCGGGCGCGTAAGTCGATGGGCTGAGCGGAGATCATCTGCCAGACGGGAATGGCGGTCTCGGCTTCGCCCAGGAGGTAGTGCGCGAGCGTGGCCTGGAGCGCCGCCAGCGTCAGCGCGTCGCAGCGCAACGCGCGCGCCAGCGGCCGCCGGGCGATTCGCTCCACGTGGGCGGCATTGCCGGCCGCGATGCCGGCTTGCGGACCTCCCAGCAACTTGTCGCCGGAGAAGGTCACCACGTCGCAGCCCGCGGAAAGCGCATCCTGTACGCGCGGCTCGTTGACCAGGCCGAAGGGCGTCGGATCCAGCAAGGTGCCCGAGCCCAAATCGCCGATGAGCGGCAGGGCGTGCTCGTGGGCGAGGTGCGCCAGCGCCGCAAGATCGGGCGACTCGGTGAATCCGATCTGCGCAAAGTTGCTGCGGTGCACGTGGAGGATCGCCGTGGTGCGATCGCTCAGCGCCTCCGCGTAGTCCTCGAGCCGGGTGCGATTGGTCGTGCCGACGTCGCGCAGCACCGCGCCGCTGGCGGCGAGAATGTCCGGCACGCGGAATCCGCCGCCGATCTCAATTGCCTCGCCGCGGCTCACCAGCACCTCGCCACCCGCGGCCAGCGCCTCCAGCGCCAGAAACGTGGCCCCGGCGTTGTTGTTGAGCACGAGAGCGGCCTGCGCCCCGGTAATCTCGCGCAGGCTCGCGGCCACCGCCGCGCCGCGCCCACCGCGCCGACCCGTGTCGAGATCCATCTCCAGCGCGGCGTATCCCGCCCCCGCCCCTTGAACCGCGGCAAGGGCCCGGTCACTCAACGGCGCACGTCCCAGATTCGTGTGAATGATCACGCCGGTCGCATTGATCACGGGTCGCGGGGCATCGCGCACCAGCAACGCCGCCCGCAGTGCGGCGGCCTCGGCGAGTGCTTCCAGGCTTGGCGCGGCGCCGCCCCGCCCTATGGCGTCGCGGGCAGCGGCGATTTCCGCGCGTGCGGCGGAAACCAGCAGGGCCGGTGGCGCTTCGCCGTGCACGGCCGCCGTCTGCGCAATCCGGTCCACCGACGGCAGGTCCCGCAGGGACGGGCCGTCTGCGCTAGGCGCCATACTTCGCAAGCCGCTGCCCGTGCGCCAGCATGAGCGGCAGGATCGATCGCGCCGGCATGTGCCCCAAGCCCCCGCCGAGGCACGCGGACTCGTTGAACGCGGCGACGTGGTCCGACCTCGCCAGCGACCCCCACAGCATCAGCGGCACCGGGTGCCAGGAATGGGCTCGCAGCTTGGCCGGCGTCGAGTGGTCGCCGGTGACGACGAGCACGTCGGGATTGAGGGCTCGCACTCGCGGCAGCCAGCGGTCGACCGCCTCGATGGCGCGCACCTTGCCGTTGAAGTCGCCATCCTCGCCCAGCGTGTCGGTCTCCTTGATGTGCACAAAGAAGAAGTCGAATGCGTCCCAGGCTTGCTCGAGCTCCGCGATCAGGTTGTCAGGCTCCTCGGTGACCGGGAGCACCTTCATCCCCACCGCGCGCGCAACGCCGCGATACATGGGATAGACGGCCAGGCACGCTGCCCGCAGCTGGTGGCGCGACTCCAGCGACGGCTGGGCCCGATACTGGCCGTAGCCGCGCATGAGCACGAAGTTGGCCGGTTGCTCATTGCCAATGCTTTCGCCGACCTGGTCCACGAATCCGGTCAGGAGCCGGCTGGTGTGCTCCGCCGCGGGATGCAGCGCCTCGGGCGCCAGCGGCGGTACGCCGATCGCCTGCGGGTCGGTTTCGCGCACCCGCGCGTCGAGTCCCTCCCCGCGCAGCACGAGCACGGCGCGGTGGCGCCGCTCGGCGGCGAGCTCGAGGCCGACGCCCGGCGCGTGAATGCCGTTGAGCTTCGCGATAAGCTGCTGGTTCAGCTCGGTTGAGATGCGTCCGGCCCGCCGGTCGGTCACATTGCCGTTGTCATCGAGCGTGCAGAAATTCAACCGCACCGCGAGATCGTGGTCGCCGAGCTCGATGCCGAGCCCAGCGGCCGACAACGCTCCGCGTCCGATGCTGTCGGCGATGGGGTCATAGCCGAAAAGGGCCAAGTGTCCGGGCCCGCTGCCAGGCGTGACGCCGATTTCCATCGGCTGGTGCAGGCCGGTGACGCCCTCGCGCGCCAACTGGTCAAAGTTCGGGGTGCTCGCCGCCTCGAGCTCGGTCGGTCCTCCCGGAGCAAGCGGCAATCCACCAAGGCCGTCGAGGACGATCAGCACTAACTTGGTCGTCGCTGGCTGCGCCAACGAAGACAGTAAGTTGCCCGTGACTGCTCCGCCGGTGGGCCTCCCGTCTCAGAGCTTATCATCGGGCGCGGGCGGCTTGCTGGAAGCTGTGGATAACTTGCGAGGGGCGCCGGTGAATTCAGAAGCTCCCGGGCACACTCCGGGAATTGCGGACAGCGTGGCGGACCTGGTGGGCAATACGCCCCTGGTGCGGCTGGGCCGCGCGGCCGCAGGGCTGTCGGCGCAGGTCGCCGCGAAATGCGAATTTCTCAATCCGGGCGGCAGCGTCAAGGACCGCATCGGACTGGCGATGATCGACGATGCCGAGCGTGAGGGACGCATTGCCCCCGACCGCACGGTGATCGTCGAGCCGACGAGCGGCAACACCGGCATCGCCCTGGCGATGGTGGGCGCCGCCCGCGGCTATCGCGTCATCATCACGCTGCCGGAAACCATGACCATCGAGCGCCGCAATCTGCTGCGCGCCTTTGGCGCGGAGGTAATTCTCACGCCGGGCGCGCAGGGCATGGTCGGCGCCATTGACCGCGCGCAACAGATTGTTGACAGCACCCCCGACGCCTGGATGCCGCAGCAGTTCCGCAACGCCAGCAATCCGGAGGCCCACGCGCGTACCACGGCCGAGGAGATCTGGCGCGATACCGACGGAGCGGTGGACGTGTTCGTTGCCGCCGTCGGCACCGGAGGAACGATCACCGGCACGGCGCGGGCCCTCAAGCAACGCAAGCCGTCGTTGCAATTCGTGGGCGCCGAGCCCGTGGGCAATCCGGTGATCACCAGCGGACGTGCGGGGCCGCATCGCATTGAAGGCATCGGCGCGAATTTCGTGCCCGAGGTGTTCGAGCGCGACCTGGTGGACGAGATCTTGCTCGTCGACGACGCGGTGGCGGAGGAGACGGCTCGACGGCTCGCGTCGGACGAAGGCCTGCTGGTTGGCGCATCGGCCGGAGCCAACGTGTGGGTCGCCCTGCAGGTTGCCGCGCGGCCCGAAAACGAGGGCAAGCTCATCGTCACGGTGCTGTGCGACGGCGGAGACCGCTACCTGACGCACCCGTTGTTCGCCGGTCTGGACGTTTAGGCCCGCCACCCTCGTTGGTAGCATGCCGGCAAGGAGAGGTCGCCTAGAGGCTTAGGGCGCACGCCTGGAAAGCGTGTAGGGGACTCCCCTCGTGGGTTCGAATCCCACCCTCTCCGCCCACCTCGCGGCAGCCGGACGCATCACTCTGCGACGCGCCGCCGTCCGTTTCGGATACGCCGGACGTTGGATTGGCTTCCCCCGGGCCCGCCTGATTCTCCCGTTGAGGCATAGGGCCAGGGAGAGGACCTAGCCCCATGCCTCAGCGGGAGATGGGCGGGGAAGCGACTACACCCGGCGTCACCCCCGCGCTGCGTGCGCAAAAGCTCGCGCCGTCGCCCGAGCAGGCCCACCACGCCGCCTCATGCACGGCCCGGGGACTGGGGGCGATCGCCGGAAACATCTCTTCGTATGCACTTGCATCTGATATTAGGGCATACTAACATCCCGCAATAGGGCCGCCTACTACACACGGCCCTCAGCCTCAGGAGAGGTCCCCATGCCCCTGACCCGACGTGTCCTGCTGCGTGGCGGCGCAGCCGCCACGGCCGCCGCCGCGGTGGTGCCCGTGCTCGCCGCTTGCGGCGAATCCGAGGTGATGACCAAGGAAGTCGTCAAGGAAGTCCCGGTCGAAAAGGTCGTGACGCGGGAGGTCATCAAGGAAGTCCCGGTCGAGAAAATCGTGACGCAGGAGGTCATCAAGGAAGTCGAGGTCGAGCGGGTGGTCACGGTCACCGTGACCGAGCCTCCGAGCGAGGCCCAGCCGCTGATCATTTACTCCGGTCGCAGCGAGTCCCTGGTCGACCCGATCATCCAGCAATTCCGCGCGATGTCCGGCTTGGACGTGCAGGTGAAGTACGCCGGCACGCCGGCGCTCGCCGCGACGTTGCTGGAGGAAGGCGACGCCTCGCCGGCGGACGTGTTCTTTGCCCAAGATCCCGGCGGCCTGGGCGCCGTCGAGTCGATGCTGTCGCCGCTGCCCCAGGAGCTCCTCGCTCGCGTGCCGGCATGGGCACGCTCGCCGGAGGGCCTGTGGACCGGCATTTCAGGCCGTGCGCGTGTGGTCGTGTACAACACCGACCGCCTCAGCCCGACCGACTTGCCTGACGATCTGTGGGGCTTCACCGACCCGAGCTGGCGCGGGCGCCTGGGCTGGCCGCCGACCAACGCCTCGTTTCAGACAATGGTGACCGGCATGCGGACCGTGTGGGGCGACGACCGCGCGCGGGAGTGGCTCGATGCGATGCACGCCAACGAGATCGGGATCTACCCCAAGAACACGCCCATCGTGGCGGCGACGGGGGCGGGCGAGCTGGACGGCGGGTTCGTGAACCACTACTACCTGCACCGGTTCCTTGCGGCGGAGGGTGAGACGTTTGCCGCGCGGAACTACCATCTGCCCGGCGGCGGTCCGGGGTCGCTGGTGATGGTTGCGGGCGCGGGCATCCTTGGCACCGCGGCCAACCGGCCGGCGGCCGAGCAGTTCGTCAACTTCCTGCTCTCGACCGTGGGGCAGCAATATTTCGCGAGCAGCACGTATGAGTACCCCTTGGTCGAGGGTGTGAAAGCGTCGCGCATCCTGACGCCGCTGGCGGACATCAACAAGCCGGCCATCGCGCTGGCGGACCTGGCGGACCTGGAAGGCACGCAGGCCATGCTGCGGGAGGCTGGAATACTGCCCTAAGGCATGGTGTCGATCGCGCGCGTGATTCGCGTTTCCGCGCCCGGCGGACCCATTGGGCGGATGGGCCGCTGGACGCGCGCGCCTGCCGTGATCTGGGTGCCGGCGCTGGCCGTTGGCCTGTTGCTGGCATTGCCGCTGGTGTACCTCTTGATTCGCACGGTGGGCGCGGGCGACGACGCCTGGGCGCTGTTGTTCCGCTGGCGCACGGTCATGATCCTGCTGCGAACCGTCGCGCTGGTCGTCACGGTGACCGCGGGGTCGGTCCTGATCGCGGTGCCGGTGGCCTGGCTCACCGTTCGCAGCAACCTCCCGTGGCCGCGCTTCTGGAGCGTCGTCGCGGCCTTGCCCCTCGTGATTCCCAGCTTCGTCGCGGGGCTGGTGGTCCAGGTGGCGCTCGGCCCGCGCGGAATGCTGCAGCAGGCGCTCGAGCCGATCTTCGGTGTGACCGAGCTTCCCTCGATCTATGGCTTTCCGGGCGCCGCGCTCACGCTAACGCTGCTCAGCTATCCGTACGTCCTGCTGCCCGCGCAATCGAGCTTGCGGCGGCAAGATCCGTCGTTCGAGGACGCCAGCCGATCGCTCGGGCATGGCCGCCGCGCGACCTTTCGCCGCATCACGCTGCCATTGCTTGCGCCGGCCGTGGGGGCCGGTTCATTGCTTGTGGCCCTCTACACGCTCACCGACTTTGGGGCCGTCTCGCTGCTTCGCTTCGAGACCTTCACCTGGGCGATATTCGTGCAGTTCGAGTCGGCCTTCAATCGCGGTCTGGCCGCCGCCCTGTCGCTCGTGCTGGTGGGGCTTGCCGCGGCGATACTCGCCGCGGAGGCGCAGGCGCGTGGACGCGCTCGCTTTCACGGCGTCGGTCCGGGGGTGGCGACCCAGCCGCGTCGCATCCCGCTCGGCCGCTGGATGATCCCGGCCGTTGGCTGCATGGCCGCGCTTGCGACGCTCGCCCTGATCGGGCCCATGGGCGTGCTGGCGTACTGGGTCGGACGAGGCGTGGCGGCCGGCGAAACACTGGTTGGCGTCGGTGATCTGGTGCTGAACTCGCTGCTCGTCGCCGCGCTCGCCGCGTTCGCCGCGGCCGTGGCGTCGCTGCCCGTCGCCGCGCTCGTCGTTCGCTATCCGAGCCGGTTCGCCTGGGCGATTGAACGGGCCACCTATACCGGCTTTGCCTTGCCGGGAGTCGTTGTCGCCATTGCGTTGGTCTTCTTCGCCGTCAACCTTGCGCGACCCCTCTATCAGACGCTGCTGCTGTTGATACTGGCCTATGTCGTGCTGTTCTTCCCGGCCATGCTCGCGGCCGTTCGTGCCGCCCTGGCGCAGGTGCGACCGAGTCTGGAAGAAGCCGCGCGCACGCTCGGTCGGTCGCGCATGGCCACGCTGCTTCAAATCACGCTGCCGTTGATTTGGCCGGGTATCGCCGCCGGTAGCGGCCTGGTGTTCCTGCTCACGATGAAGGAGTTGCCCGCCACCCTGATCCTCGGGCCCATCGGATTCAAGACGCTGGCCACGGCCACGTGGTCGGCGGCCTCGGAGGCCTTCTTTGCGCGCGCGGCCATGACCGCGCTCGTCATTGTCTTCGCCTCCGGCGTGCCGTTGCTGCTGTTGCGGCTGCGCCTGGGGCAGGCGCAGGGGCGGGACCCACCGCCCGCCCGGCAATAGCCGCGAGCGTTGTTGAGGGGCCGGGCCGGTCGTACCATGCAGCCATGCTTGCCCTCTTGGGCGGAAACCCGGTTCGGCCGGACCCGTATCCGGCGTGGCCGGTCTTCGACGAGACCGAGGTCAACGCCGTGGCGGACGTGGTGCGCACCGGCGAATGGGGGCGCCTGGGCAGCCATCGCGTGATCGCCTTCGAGCGCGCGTTCGCCGCCTACCAGGGCGCGGCCTACGGCCTGGCGGTCAACAGCGGCACCAGCGCCCTCGAAATGGGGCTCGAAGCGTTGCGGCTCCCGCGGGGCTCCGAGGTCATCCTCGCGCCGTTCACGTTCATGGCCAGCGCCACCTCGATCCTCAACGCGGGATTGGTGCCGGTCTTCGCCGATATCGACCCGGAGACCTACAACCTGGACCCAGCCTGCATCACGGCGGCGATCACTCCGCGCACCTCGGCAATCATGGCGGTGCACTTCGGCGGGTTGGCCTGTGACATGCAGGCCATTCTCGACATCGCGGCGGCGCACGGATTACGCGTCATCGAGGACGCGGCGCACTCACACGCCGGCACCTGGTGCGATCGGGGCCTGGGGACCATCGGCGACGTGGGGTGCTTCAGCTTTCAGGCCAGCAAGAACCTCAACTCCGGCGAGGGCGGCGCGGTGCTCACCGATGACATCGACATCTTCTCGCGCGCCATCGCCCAGCATGACCTGTGGGGCGGCGGCGTCGAGCAGCGCGGCGGACAGCTCGGACGCGGCAGCCTGGCCA
Source organism: Chloroflexota bacterium (assembly GCA_026708035.1). NCBI lineage: Bacteria > Bacillati > Chloroflexota > Chloroflexota bacterium. The sequence goes on from JAPOVQ010000014.1 coordinate 225,979, forward strand.
CCGGGGAAGGCTGGGACTTCACCGTGTCGGCGGGCGATCGCCGCATCACGCCATTCCAGGCCACGCTGCTCCAGGCGCAACTTGGACGGCTGGAAGATCAGGCGCAGCGGCGCGCGGCCAACGGCAGCTACCTCAACGATCTGCTGGACGACCTTGACGGCATCGGGGTGCGCCGTCTGGACGAATTCGCTACACGTCCGGCGCACCACGTGTATGTCTTCCGTTACCTCCCCGCGGCCTTCCAGGGTCTGAGCCGCGAGCGCTTTGTCGAGGCCATGAACGCGGAGGGCATCCCGGTCGCCAAGGGCTACCGGCAGCCCCTGCATCGCACGGCGCTTTTCGCCGACGTCGACGGCGCCCTGGCGCGGGCCTGGCCGCGCGGCGACGGCACGCCCGACATCGACTACGGCGAGGTCTCGTGCCCGCACGCCGAGCGACTCTGCGCCGACGAGACGCTGTTTTTGGCGCAGAGCGTCTTGCTCGATGAAGAGGCCGGCATGGTGCAGATCGCCGATGCCATCGAGAAGGTCCGCGAGCACGCGGAGGCGCTCATCGCGGCCGACGGCGCCGCTACGCCACGAAGCGATCCGCCCAGCGCATAAGGTCGTTGGCCACGTCCTCCCAGGCCGGTTCGAGCTGGAGCATGTGCGCCCGACCGGGATAGATCATCGGCAGCACGCGATAGCGCGCGCCCAGGCGCCGCGTCACCCACGGAATCATGCCCACATCCTCTGATCCCGACGCGACGAGGACTGGACAGCGAATGGCCGACCGCGGCACATGGGGCGGCCAAAACGCGACCTGGCGCACGAATCGCCGCGGCTCCGGCACCAGATGTGTGATCAAAGCCTCGGCTTCGGACGCCTCCAGGCGGTTGAAGAATATGCGGCGCATGTAGGCGGCATCGGGTCGCGACGGCTCGCTGCGGAGCGGGTGACCGACAAACTTGGGCACTGCTCGCAACGTGTCCCAGCCTCGATGCAGCGAGATGATGCCCAGCGGGCCAGCGCTTGACATAAGGCTGAGACCGGGCGCTTCCCACCCCGCGGCGGCAACCTGGGCGATCAGCCCGCCGGCGCTGTGTCCGACGAGGATTGGCCCCCCGATTTCGCGCGCCGCCTCGATCACGTCGGCGGCGATTTCCCGGACGCCCACGCCGTGAAGCGATCGATGGTCGGCGCCCGGGTGGTGATGCCGCAGCCACACGGCATAGGTGGCGTATCCCTGCGCTGCCAGGTACGGCCCCATCCGCCGCCACATGTGCGCCCCGCCCCAAAGACCGTGAATCAGCAGGAACCGCGAGGGTGCGCGAAGGTCCGTCGGCAGCCACCGCAATGCCCGCAGCGGTCCAACGCGGACCACTTCCTCGCCAGCTGTCGGCTGAAAGAGGTCCGCCGCGCCGGTCGTCAACCGATAGCGCCGGCTGGCGTACGTAGGGCGGCAGCCTCGGCCGCGTCGCGCAAGATCTGCCCGGCCTCCTCGATCGCCTGGGCGTCGACCTGGTGATGCGTGACGAAGCGCAGCCGATGCCCCGGTCGTATGTCGGCGACGCCCAGCCCTTGCGCGCGCGCCCCGTCAACGAATCGCCGCTGATCGAGCAATTCCGGATCGACCCGCACGAAGACCATGTTGGTCGCCACCGGGTAGATCAGGTCCAATCCGGGGATATTGGCCAGCAATTCGCCCAATCGCTGCGCGTTGGCATGGTCGGCCGCCAGTCGCGCGGGACCGTCCCGCAGCGCGATCAAACCGGCCGCGGCCATCACACCGGCCTGCCGCATGGCGCCGCCCAACATCTTCTTGTAGCGCGCCACGCGCTCGATCGTCTCTGCGGAACCCACCACCATCGATCCGAACGGCGCCCCGAGGCCCTTGGAAAGACAGAACTGGACGGTGTCAGCGCCGGCGGTCAGCTCCTCAACGGAAACGCCCTGATCGACGGCGGCGTCGAAGATTCGTGCACCGTCCACATGGACGCGCATGCTCCGTTCGGCGGCGAGCTCAACGATGCCCTGCATGACCTCCGGTCCCCACGACACGCCCCCGCGCACGTTGTGGGTGTTCTCCGTCCAGATCAGCGCGGGCCGGGCCGGCGGAATGGTCGCGGAGTCCAACCGCTCGCGCACCATGTCCGCGTCAAGCACGCCTTCGGTTTCGACCGGCAGCAGCGTGCAGCCCGCGACGACCGCGTAGTTGCCGTTCTCGCCCACCATGTGCGACAGCCCGTCCACGATCACGGTGTCCCCGCGCCCGGTCAGCGCGAGCATGCTGGTCAGGTTGCCCATCGTGCCGCTGGGCACGAAGACCGCCGCCTCGCGGCCGAACATGTCGGCGGACGTGCGCTCCAATTCCAACACGGTGGGGTCTTCGCCCCACTGCTCATCCGCCACCTCGGCCACGGCCATGGCCTCGCGCATGTCGGGCGTGGGAACGGTCTGCGTATCGCTGCGGAGCTCGATGCGGTAGGGGGCCACAGGCGGGACTCCTTCCGGCGGGTCTGCGATTGTAGGCGGTTGCGCACCAGCACCCGCTCTAGACAGTAGACCTCGTTGATCCCGTCACTTCCCGAGGGGTTCCGTCACCTTGCCTACGCAAAAGCTGAGGGTGCCGCGGTCCACAAGATGGGGCCGTGTCTGCGGCGGGGGTGCATCGCGAACGACTCCTGCCTCGCGGAAGTGAACCGCATGCGCGCAGCCAGCTCTGAGGGCAACTCGCTACAGCCGCCTAGGTTCTAGCGGCCACGCCGTACAGCTCTGGCTAGTCGCGCAGTGCGACCATTCCTGGTGACGGGCGCTCGAAAAGTTCGGGGTGCTTGCTAATGCGGGCATCGACTTGATTGCGATGCGGGTGGTGCCCGTCTCTTCGGCGATATAGAACCCTTCGGGCTATCTCTACGACCACGGTGGCGATAGGACAGGGGTTGCCAGCGTCGCTTATGACCGTCGTAATGGCCTCGTGCAGGGTCATGGGGTCGTCGTCGAAGTGGCGCCTGCTGGGGTCACTGTTTGCGTGGCGACCAATAGCCGAAATGTCAGCGTCCACTCACCCGTCGAAGCCGCCGTGACGGATACGACCTGCTTGCCGGCATCAAGGTCGGGATTCCAGAGCACCCCAACTCGCAAGAAAGTCCTATCCCGCCAATCTGCATCGACGATCTCAGTCGATCCCCACCGAAAGGAGTCGTACCTAGTCCCGTCGACGGAATCTACGTCCACACGCCCAAGCCCGTCGACGGTTTCGACCTCAACCGAGAAGCGTCCGGGAACACACCTGTTGGACGACGAGCATTCGGAGTTGTTCTCCAACAGCACGTCCAGTGCCCATAGCCCGTCCGTCAACGTGACGAACTGCGCGTCGGAGCCGGTCCCAGATACCGTGATTGGTAGGGAGAGTTCGCCGGGTGCGGCCGGCTCCGGGGCTGGCGTCGGGCTCGCGGTCACAGCCGCTTCCGCGAGGGCATCGATCTCCTGCTGCATGCGGGACAACTCGGTCTTCACCGCCTCTGAGTTTTCGGCCAGGAAGTCTTCGACTGTCGATAGCCGTTCCGAGTCGGTGCCTCGACCCGGCGTGAAGATCTCGAGGTCGCCGATGCCAGTCGTGGCGGCGAGGCCACCTACGATGGCAACGACTAGCGCCGCCGCGATGGCCGGGCCAATCAATCCGCGTCGCATCGAATGCCGCCTCCACTCTTGCGTCGTCCGTCGTCGGAACGTCCCCAGCGACGCCGGCGGGCTGAACCTGGTGTTGCCGCACCGGGCGCAGTCAGGCTTCCGTGGCGCGCAGTGTAAACGTTTCTTCCTTCGTGGCGGGAAGTGTGAAGTTTTCCTAAGGGAGGCGGCGCAGGATTCGATGGCCGTCGAAACGGCGCGGGGTTTCCAGGGGCGTGCGTACCCCCCTTCCGCAGCGACAGGCGGCACTGGGCATGACGGGCCCAATGGGATTCATGGCCCCTGCCGCCCGGCGCATTGACCCTCCTTGGCGCTCCGCCTACTATCGAGGCGAGGCCGCGCTAGGTGGGGAGCTAGCGGTGCCCTGGAACCGCAATCCGCTACAGCGGGCTGAATACCTGCCTGAGGGTTGCCACCGTCGTGTCTGCCGCCGTTCATCGGTGTTGACGGCTGGGCCTCGTGCGACGAAGACCTCCTAACCCCGTCAGGTCCGAGAGGAAGCAGCGGTACGGAGCCATCTTTGGGTGCCGCGGGATCACCTGGCTCGAGCCGGCGGCGTCGGTAAGGCGGCGGCCGGTGCTCAACGGCAGGGCGCGGCCTCACCCTTAGCCGATTTCGTGACACGATAGACCCCATGACCGATTCGGCGACGCCCGCCTTTCAAGCGCTCTACAACCGCTATCGGCCGCAGCGGTTTGGCGAGCTTGTGGGTCAGCCGCACGTGGTGCGGATATTGCAAAACGCGCTGGCGCACAACCGGCTGAGCCACGCCTACCTTTTCTCGGGAGAGCGCGGCACCGGCAAGACCACCGCCGCGCGCCTGCTGGCGAAGGCGGTCAATTGCCGCGAAGGCGTGCAGCCCGAGCCCTGCGCCGCGTGCGACCACTGCCGCGACATTGCCGCCGGCACATTCGTCGATCTGTTGGAGATGGACGCGGCGTCGCACAGCAGCGTCGACGACGTGCGGCTGCTGCGTGAGCAAACCCAGTTCGCGCCCGCCGGCGGGCGTTACAAGGTCTACATCATCGACGAGATCCACCAGCTGTCGGCCTCGGCGAAAGACGCGTTGCTGAAGACTCTGGAAGAACCGCCGACCCGCACGCTGTTCGTGCTGGCTACCACCGAGCCCCATCGAGTTCCGCTCACCATTCGCTCGCGCTGCCAGCATCTGACGTTTCGCCGCATCGGCACGGTGGAACTCATCGATCAGCTCCGCAGCGTGGCCGCCGCCGAGGGAACCTCGGTCGATGAGATGGCGCTTGCCGTGCTGGCCCGCAGCGCCGGCGGCAGCTTGCGCGACGCGATCTCATTGCTCGACCAGGCGCTGGCCTTTGCCCAGGAGACCGTGACGCTGGACGACGTGAACGGCATGCTTGGGCTCACCGGTCGGGCGGCGGTGCTGGCGCTGGTGGAGGCCATTGCCGCGGGCGATGCGGCGGCGGGCCTGGGCGCCATCGAGCAGGCCATGGCCGACGGCAACAGCCCGGGCACGCTGCGGGCGCAGGTCGTCGATCTGCTGCGCGACGTGCTCTTGCTCAGCGCGGGCGCGGCCGAGGCCGGCCACGTGCGCGACGATCCGGAAATCGCGGCACTCGCCCGCCGCATCTCCATCGGCCAAGTCGTGCAGGCGCTCGAGGTCTTCGCGGAGCCCGAGCCACCCTCGCGAGAGGTCGGCGATCCCATTCTCGATCTCGAGCTGGCGTTCGCCCGTGCCGTCTTGCGGGTGCACGGCGACGCCGTGGCGACTGCCCAGCCGCCGCCGGCGCCCACCAGACCTGCGTCGCCGCCCAAGCAGACCCAAGCCGAGGTCACCCCCACGGCTGCCGCTACCTTGGACGAGCTGACGGTCGAGACGATCAAGTCGCGCGCGTCGGAGTGGATTGGAGTCGTGCGAGAGGCCTCGCGCATGCTGGCGCCATACGCGGAGCAGGGCGAGGTGCTGGCCCTGACGGGCGACGTGGTCACCATCGGCTATCGGAGCCAGCTTCTCTTGGACCAGGTGGATCGGCCGCAGGCCCGGCAATTGATGGCCGAGGCGCTCACGCGGACCTTCGGCACGTCTCTGCGCGTGCGCAATCGTCTCGAGCGTGAGGCCGCCGCTCCGCGGCCGACATCCCCCAGGTCGCCGGCCAGCAACGATCCGGTCGTGCGTGTGGCAATGAGGGACTATGGGGCTCAGCCACTTGACGTTGAGCGCACCGAAGGAGCCTAGCCGGTGTCCATGAAGATGATGCGGCAGCTGCAGCGACAGATGGAGAAGGCGCAGGAGGAGTTGCGCGCCGCCACGCTGGAGGTCACGTCCGGCGGCGGCGCGGTGACGGTCGTCATCACGGGCGACCAGCACATCGAGTCGATCGCCATCGATCCCGCGGCCATCGATCCGGACGATCCCGAGTTGCTTGGGGACCTGGTGACCGCCGCGGTGAATGAGGCCGTCGACCAGTCGCAGGAACTGGCCAAGCGTAAGCTCGGAGGCTTGACCGGCGGGCTCGGCATTCCCGGGCTGTAGCGCGTGCCGGACCCGATCCCGCGGCCGATCACGCGTCTGATCGAGGAGTTTGGCCGGCTGCCCACCATCGGGCCGAAGACGGCCCAGCGTCTGGCCTTCTTCCTGCTGCGCGCGCCCGCGGCGCAGGTGGCGGCGCTGGGCGCCGCGGTGACCGGCCTGCGCGAGCACGTGGTCACTTGTGCGCGGTGCGGGAACTATGCCGACCAGGACCCCTGCTCGATCTGTTGCGACCCCGCGCGCGATCAGCAGCTCCTCTGCGTGGTGGAGGACCCGCTCGATCTGCTCGCCATCGAGCGCTCGGGCGGATTCAACGGCGTGTATCACGTGCTGCACGGGGTGATCGCGCCGCTGGACGGCGTGGGACCCGATGAGCTCAACCTCTCCGCCCTGGCCGAGCGCGTGCGGCGCGAGGGGCTGCGTGAGGTGATCGTCGCGACGAACGCCAGCATCGAAGGGGACGCCACCGCGGCCTACATCAACGGCATCTTGGAAACGGATTCGCTCGTCGTCAGCCGGCTCGCGCGGGGCCTCGCCCGCGGCGGCGACATCGAGTACGTCGACGCCGCCACCATCGCCATGGCGCTGGAGGGTCGCAGCCGGGTCGCCGACGATTGGCCCAGTGGCGTCTGAGCCCACGACCCGGCTTCGGTGGTTGGGACACGCGTGCTTTCTGCTGTGCAGCCCGGCCGGCGTCCGCGTTCTGATCGATCCGCTCAACGACGCCCTGGGCTATCCCGTTCCGGCGCTGCCGAACATTGACCTGGTGCTGCTCAGTCACGAGCACGCCGATCACGCCAACGTGGGGTTGGCGCCCGGGCGTCCCAAAGTCGTCCGAGGCGCGAGCGCCGACCTGTGGCACGCGGGCGAGGTTGAACTCGGGGACGTGACGGCGACGGTGATCGCCGGCGCCTATCACGACCAGGAGCAGGGAGCCGCGCGGGGTCGCACGGCGCTGCTGTCAGTGGCCGCGGGCGGTGTCCGACTCCTGCATCTGGGGGATCTTGGGCACGTCCTGGACGCCAATCTCATCGCGCAGACCAGGGGCCACGACGTTGTCTGCATTCCCGTCGGCGGTCATTTCACGCTGGACGGGGCCGGGGCGGCGGAGGTCGTCGACCAGATCGACCCGCGGGTCGCCATTCCCATGCACTATCGCCCGTCGGGCCGTGAGTTCCCATTTCCGATCGCCACGCTCGAAGCCAGCGGCTTCCTGGCCGGTCGCACCGTGCGCCGCGTGGAGGCGTCCGAACTCGATCTCGAGCCGGACCTGCTGCCCGAAGAGCTCGAGGTCATGGCCCTGGCGCCGCCGGCTCTTCCAGCGCGCGCGTGAACAGGCCGGTGACCCGCCCGTCGTAGACCTCGGGTTCGACGAATTCCGCCACGACGTGGCCCGCGTCCGGCACTCGCCAGAGCTCCTTGGGCTCGCCCGCGCGCGCGTAAAGAGCCTCGGCGTCGTGGGGCGAAACTAGCGGGTCGTCCGTGCCATGCGCGATCAGCACCGGGCGCGGACTCAGACTGCCAATCGACTCGATCACCGCCAGATCGCGCATCCGCGCCCCGGTCATGCGCTCCACGAGCCAGGTGACGCCGCGCTTGAACGGCCACGGCGGCAGGCCGGTGAAGGTCCGGAATCCCCAGGCGGTGGCGCTTTCCAGGGAGGCATAGGCGGCGTCGCTGGCGATGGCCCGGATTCTAGGCTCGCTCGCGGCCACGGTGATCGCCACCGCCGCGCCCATGGAGTTCGCCAGGATGACGATGGGGGCGCCGTCGAGCGACGGGTCATTGGCTGCCAGGTCAACGACGGCCCGCAGGTCGCGCATTTCGTGCACGCCGGCGCTGCACATGCGGCCTCCCGACTCGCCGCAGGCGCGAAAGTCAAACAGCACCACCGAGTAGCCGGCGCGGTGCAGTCGACCGGCCCGCCACTCCATTTCGGTGTGGTTGGTGCCCCAGCCGTGCACGCAGATCACGGTCGCCGGAGCGTTGGCTTGCGGCGCCACCCAGACACGGACGGGCACGCCGTCCTCGGCCTGGATCGTCGTGGCCTGGAGCGGCAGGTCGGACGGCTGCCAATCGTGCGGGCGCCAGCCGCGCGGGGGATGGGTCAGGCGCCAGGCGGTGTGGGCGGTTACCGCGGCCCAGAGCAGCGCCACCCCGGCGAGGATGGCTGCGATCAGCGGCATCGTGCGGCGTCCACCATGGCGCCGACCTGGGCGGCCGCCCGGCTCACCGCCGCGGCGGGCGGCGCGGCGTCGAAGATGTCGATCAGCGCGCTGGCCATGATCGCCGCTTCCGCCTGTCCGCAGAGGGCCTGTACGTGCGCCGGGGTCGAAATGCCAAAGCCGACTGCACGAGGCAGCGTGGTGGACTCCCCGACCCGTCGGAGGAAGGGCGTGAGGCCGGTTTGCAGGTCTTCGCGCCGGCCCGTCACGCCCGTGAGGCTCACGCAGTAGAGGAAGCCGCTTCCGCGCTCGGCCACGCGGCCGATTCGCTCGCTCGGCGTCGTCGGCGCCAGCAGCGAAATCACGTCGAGGTCGTGGGCGGCGCACGCCTGCGCCAACTCCTCGTTATCGTCCGGCAGCAGGTCGGGAACGATCAGGCCGTCGACTCCGGCGCCCTGCAGGTCGCGGGCCAAATCCTCGTAGCCCCACTGCATGAACGGGTTCGCATACCCCATCAGCACCAGCGGCGCGCCGGTGGCGGCTCGAATGGCGGCGGCGGCCTCGATGCAGCCGGCGAGGGTGGCGCCCTCCACCAGCGCGCGCTGGGTCGCTCGCTGGATGGTCGGCCCGTCGGCGATCGGGTCGCTGAACGGGACGCCAAGCTCCAGCATGTTCGCGCCCGCGTCGAGGTAAGCCCGGGCCAACTCCACCGAGGTCGGCATGTCCGGATAGCCCAGCGCCACGTATGGGGCGATCACGAGCCGGCCGTCGGCGGCCGCGTCGCTGAACGCGGCGGAGATGCGGCTCAACCGGTGGCTCCGAGAGCGCTGACAACGGTGTCCATGTCCTTGTCGCCTCGGCCCGACAGGTTCACCAGGATCGACGCGTCGGCCGGCAGCGTTGGCGCCAGCTCGATGGCGTGGGCCATGGCGTGCGCGGATTCCAGCGCGGGAATGATGCCCTCCAGACGCGCCAGGGTCTGCAGTGCATCCAGGGCTTGTTCGTCGGTCACCGAGACGTAGGTGGCGCGACCGGTGTCCTGGAGATAGGCGTGCTCAGGCCCCACGCCCGGATAGTCCAGTCCGGCGGCGATGCTGTGCGTGGGAGCAATCTGGCCGTCTTCGTCTTGCAGCAGGTAGCTGATCGCCCCGTGCAGGATGCCGGGAGTGCCGGCTTCCAACGTGGCGGCGGTCTCCGCCGGACCCGTGCCGCCCGCTTCCACGCCGACCAGTCCGACCGGGTCGTCGACGAACGGGTGAAAGATGCCGATGGCATTGCTGCCGCCGTTGACGCAGGCGACCACCGTGTCCGGCAGGCGACCGGCCTGCTCGAGCATCTGCGCGCGCGCCTCGATGCCGATGACTTTCTGGAATTCCCGGACGATCAGCGGGTAAGGATGGGGCCCGGTGGCCGAGCCAAAGAGATAGAACGTCGTCTCCACGTGGGTCACCCAATCGCGCAAGGCTTCATTGATGGCGTCTTTCAGGGTTTGACTGCCGGACGTCACCGGCACCACCTCGGCCCCGAGCATGCGCATGCGCACGACGTTGAGCGCCTGGCGGTGGACGTCCTCTTCGCCCATGTAGACCACGCATTCCAGGCCGAACATGGCGCAGACCGTCGCGGTGGCCACACCGTGCTGGCCGGCGCCGGTCTCGGCGATGACGCGCCGCTTGCCGCTGCGCACCGCCAGCAGCGCCTGGCCGAGCGCGTTGTTGATCTTGTGCGCGCCGGTGTGCGCCAAATCTTCGCGCTTGAGCCAAACCCGAGCGCCGCCTAACTCCTTTTGCAGCCGGCGCGCTTCGTAGATCGGCGTGGGCCGACCGGCGTAGTGGCGGAGCAGGCGCTCCAGCTCGGACTGAAACGCGGAGTCGTGGCGCAGCCGCATGAAGGCGCGCTCCAACTCTTCGAGCGCCGGCACCAAGGTTTCCGGCACGTAGCGGCCGCCCCACGGCCCGAAGTAGCCCGCGGCGTCAGGTGTCGATGCGCGCGCGGCGGTCGTCACGGAGCCTCGGTCGTACGGAGTTCCGGCGGAATGCGGGACAGCAGCAGGTCGCCGATAGGCACGACGTTGCGGGGATCTTGTTCGAGGATGTACACCACGTCGATCGCGGCGGTGATTCGGCCTTCGAGCAGCACGATGTAGTACACGGTTGGCACCGGCGCGCCGCTGGACGGCGCGCCCTCAGGCACGTTCGGATCGATTTCGAGGACGGCGAGCGTCGTCTCGTCCGCGCCCTCAAGCACGTCGCGGAACCCGTTCAATTCCGACACAAGGTTGGGGTAGTACTCCTTCGTCGCCTCTTCCCGGGAGTTGGCGGAGCCGCTGACGAACGTCGTGCTGAGAAACTCATAGAACGCCTGCGCTGCTGGGACGTCGGTATGCACGAAGATGAACTGCACCAGCTGAACGACGCGCTGCCGCTCGCTCAACGCATCCGATTCCGGCGGGCGATTGCTGACCCGGAAGGCGAAGCTCTCCAGACCGATTTCGGCGATCATTTCGGGCAGGAAGAACTCGGCGGAGTCTGACGATTCCTGAGCCGTCGCCAGCCCAGGGTCCACGGCCGGGTTGGGAATGAGGATTGAAGTCGCCAACGGATTGGCGGCAATGGCTTGGGCGTCCAGCGGCGCCGCCGCGACGGTTTCCGTCACCGGCGGCGTTCCCTCGAACTCCGCGCCAGTTGACTCAGTAAACGTCGCGACCGGCGTCGCCCTGCCAGTCGCCCCAGTGCCTCCACCCGGCGTTGGCGACTGGTCGGCGGGCGCGGATGCCGGCGAGGCCGTCGGAGGGGGCTGGGGCGCCGGGGTTGGGGCCGGCGCCGGCGTTGGCGTGGGTGTGGGCGTGGGTTTGAGGCTCGTCGGGGCCGGACGCATCTCGATCTCGGTCTGACCCTCGCCGAACACGAACTTGGCGTCGGTGAGTTCGTCCGACGGACGCTCGCCGTCTTCGAGCATGAAGCCCTGCGTGCAGCCGCATGCCAGCGCCCCCGCCACGAGCAGTGCCGCGGCAAGCCGTCGCATGGCTAGGCGGCGGTTTCCAGCGCCGCGAAAGCCGCGCGCGCGCGCTGAACGAACGCTTCGATCTTGTCCGGGTCCTTGGCGCGATCGGTCTCGACGCCGCTGGCGACGTCCACGCCAAACGGCCGCGCGGCGGCGATGGCGGTCGCCACGTTGTCCGGTGTGAGCCCTCCGGCCAGCAGCACCGGATGCTCCCGCGTCAAGGACTGTGCCGTGGCGTAGTCCCACGACTCGCCCGTGCCGCCGGCTCGCGTGGCGTGGGCGGTGTCGAAGTGGAAGAGATCTACGTCGAAATCGGCCACGATGGCCTCGTCGCGCGGCAGCCGCAGAGTCTTGACTGCCCGCGATCCCAAGGCGGCGCAATAGTCCGGGTCTTCGCCGCCGCCAAGCTGGATTCGGTCCAGATGGCACGCCCGGGCAACCTCCTCGACCTCCGCCAGCGGCGCATCGACAAATACGCCCACGCGCTCGGGACCGGCCGGCGCCGCATCGAAGATGCGCTGCGCCTCGGCCACGGTCCGCCGGCGCCAGGAGGGCGCGAAGATCACGCCCAGCATGTCGGCCCCCGCGGCGGCCGCGGCCGCCGCGTCGTCGGGTCTCAGCAGCGCGCAAATCTTGACCAGCACGGCTTATGCCGCCGCTCCGGCCGCCACCAGCTCCCGGAGCTGGCTGCCCGCGTCGGGCGCCGTCACGATCGACTCGCCGACCAGCACGGCGCTCACGCCGCTGGCGGCCAGCCGTCGCACGTCGGCCGGGGTTCGCACGCCGCTCTCGCTCACGATGGTGATGTCGTCGGGAATCATGGCGCAGAGTCGCTCGGTCACGGCGAGATCGGTTTTGAACGAACGCAGGTCCCGGTTGTTGATGCCCACGATGCGGGCGCCGGCAACAAGGGCCTGCTCCACTTCCTCTTCCACGTGCGCCTCGACCAGCGCTTCCATGCCCAGCTCATGCACCAGCGCCAGGTCTTCGTCCAGGTCCTGCTCGGGCGTCAGGCCGACGATGAGCAGCACGGCGTCGGCGTTGGCCGCCGCCGACTCGTAGATCTGGTAGGCGTCAACGATGAACTCCTTGCGGATCACCGGCAGCTCGCAGGCGTCGCGGGCCTGCTCGAGGTCGCTCAGCGATCCGCGAAAGTACGCCTGATCGGTGAGCACCGAAATGGCGGCCGCCCCGCTGTCGGCGTATTTCGCGGCCTGCGCCGCCGGGTCCAAGTCCTCCGTGAAGACTCCGGCCGTCGGCGACGCGCGCTTGATCTCGGCGATCACGACGACCGCGTCGACGTCCAGGGCATGCCATAGCGAGCGCCGCTCGCGCGGCGCCTCGCCGCGCCGCCGCATTTCGGCAAGCGGCATGGCCGCCGCCGCTTGCGCTACCTCGCGGCGCTTGTGCTCGACGATCTCGTCAAGAATCGTCATCTAGCTGCCGGACGTGCTGTTCGTGATGGCGACCATACGTTCCAGGCTCGCCGCCGCCGCGCCGTCGTCGATGGCGGCCGCGGCGCGTTCGACGCCGTCGCGCCACGAATCGGCGACCCCGGCGGCGAGCAGCACGCCGGCCGCGTTGGCGATCGCCAGGTCGCGACGCGGGCCGCGGTCGGCGCCGTCGAGGATGCCGCGGATGGTGACGGCGTTTTCGTCGGGCGTGCCGCCGGCCACGCTTCCCGGTTCACTGGCCGCCAACCCCAGATCCTCGGCACTGACGGTGTACGAAGCGATCGAGCCGTCGCGGAGTTCGGTCACCTGCGTGGGGCCGTCAAGCGTGACTTCGTCCATGCCCCCATGGCCGGCAACCACGAGCACGCGGACGGCGCCCATCTTCTGCAGGGCGGCCGCCATGGTCGCCGCCAACGCGGGAGTGGCCACGCCGAGGAGCTGTCGCCGCACGCCGGCGGGGTTCGTCAAAGGGCCCAAGACGTTGAACATCGTCCGGATGCCGATCTCCCGGCGCAGCGGCGCCGCGAACTTCATGCTGGGGTGAAAGGCCTGGGCGAACATGAACCCGATCCCGGCCTCGCGCACGCTCTGGGCGACAACCGCCGGCGTTACGGCCAGCCGAACACCCAGAGCTTCGAAGGCGTCTGCGCTGCCGCTCTTGCGAGTGAAGGACCGGTTGCCATGCTTGGCGACCTTCGCCCCGGCGCCGGCGGCAACGAGCGCGGCGGTGGTCGTCACGTTGAACCAGCTGACCCCGCGGCCACCCGTCCCGCAGGCGTCGACGGCGGGCAGGTCGCCCAGGTCCACCCGCGTGGCGTGCGCCCGCATGCTCTCCAGGAAGCCGGCGATCTCATCCGCCGACTCGCCCTTGAGGCGCAGGGCGGTAACGAGCGCGCCGAACTGCGCGGGCGTGACGCCGCCGGTGAGGATGGCCTCCATGACCTCGCGCGCCGTGTCGCGCGCCAGCGACCGCCCCTCGACCACGGTCTGGATCGCGCCGACGATCATGAGAGTGTCCGCATGCCGGCCAGCTTGACGAAGTTCCGGAGCAAATCGGGCCCCACCGTCGTCAGAATCGACTCCGGGTGAAATTGCACGCCGAATATCGGGTGGGTCTGATGCCGCACGCCCATGATAAGCCCTTCCGGAGTGCGGGCCGTAACATTCAGCTCCGCCGGCATGCTCTCCTCCTCGATGATGAGCGAGTGGTAGCGGGTGGCGGTGAACGGGTCCGGCAAGCCCTCGAACAGCTCGTCACCGTCGTGATGGATTGGCGAGGTTTTGCCGTGCATCAGCTCCGGCGCCCGCACGATGCGCCCCCCGAACGCCGCGCCGACCGACTGGTGGCCCAGGCACACCCCGAGGGTGGGGATGCGCGGCCCCAGGGTGGCGATGAGGTCAACCGAAATGCCGGCCTCGGCCGGCGTGCACGGACCCGGAGACACCACGATGGCTTCCGGGGCCTTCGCCTCGATATCGGCCACCGTCAGCGCGTCGTTGCGGTGCGTCTCGATGTCATCCGTGATCACGCTGAGGAACTGCACCAGGTTGTAAGTGAACGAGTCGTAGTTATCGAGCACGAGCAGCATGACCAGCCTCCTCGGCGATCTCGATCGCCCGCAGCAGCGCCCGCGCCTTGTTGAGGCACTCGTGGTACTCCAGCTCGGGCACGGAGTCCGCCACGATCCCCGCGCCGGCCTGCACATGCGCCATGCCGTCGCGGACGACCATGGTTCGAATGGTGATGGCCGTGTCGAGGTCCCCCGAGTAGCTCACGTAGCCCACGGCGCCGCCGTACGGCCCGCGTCGCAGGTTCTCCAGCTCGGCGATGATCTCCATCGCCCGAATCTTGGGCGCGCCGGAGAGCGTTCCCGCCGGGAAACAGGCGCGCAGCGCGTCCAGTCCCGTGCGGCCGGGCTCGAGCGTGCCGGTCACGTCGCTCACGATGTGCATCACGTGCGAGTAGCGCTCGATGCTCATGAAGTTGTCGACGGCGACCGAGCCCGATACGGACACGCGCCCGACGTCGTTGCGGCCCAGGTCGACGAGCATCACGTGCTCGGCGCGCTCCTTCGGATCGGCGATGAGCTCGCGCGCCAACTCCGCGTCAGCGTCGGGGTCCTCGCCGCGGGGCCGGGTTCCCGCAATGGGGCGCATGCGCACCTGGCCGTCCTCGTAGCGCACCATCATCTCGGGAGACGCGCCGGCAAGCTGCACGTCGCCAAAGTCCACATAGAACATGTAGGGCGACGGATTGATGCGCCGCAGCGCGCGGTAGACCTCGATCGGGTCGACGGTGAGCTTCCGGCTGAGCCGCAGCGACGGCACCGTCTGGATGATGTCGCCCGCGGAGATGTATTCCTTCGCCCGCCCGACGGCCTGCATGAACTCAGCCTTGGACATGCTCAAGTCCACGTGCCCGTTGACCGGCGACGCGGCGCCCGCTGGCGGGATCGGCGTGGGGCCTACGATGCGCTCCGCGAGCGCTGCAAGACGGTCCCGCGCCGCGGCGTATCCCACAGTCGGGTCCGGATGCGGACGGGCGACCGTGACCAGCCGCATCACGTCGCGGACGTGATCGAAGATCACCAGCTCTTCGCAGAGCATGAACATGCCGTCGGGCACGCCCAGCGGGTCCGGCGCCGGCACCGGCAGCCGCTCGAAATCGGCCGCCGCGTCGTAGGCGAGATAGCCGACCGTGCCGCCCTGGAAGCGGGGCAACTCTGGATTGGGCGTGACATCGGCCGCGTCCAACAGCTGCGCCACCAGGTCGAGCGGATCGGTGTAGGTCTCGGTGCGGCCCTTGCCGCCTCTGTCGGTGAAAGTCGCCTCGCCGTCGCGGAAGCTGAGGCTTTGCGCCGGTCGCGCGCCGACGAATGAATACCGCGCCACCTGCTCGCCGCCTTCCACGCTTTCGAGCAGGAATGCGGGGTTGCCGGCACGCAGCTTGAGGAACACCGAAACCGGCGTGTCCAGGTCGCCGGGTATTTCGTCGAAGATCGGGACCGCGCGGCCGTGGGCGAGCTGGTCGAGGGCCCACGCGCGCTGATCCGTGCGCGCGTCCACCAGTTGCGTCATGCCCATCCGACTCCTCCTTCCGGCGCCCGCGCGCGGCAAAAAAAAACCTCTCGCCTGAGGGGCGAGAGGCTCGTGCCTTCGCGGTGCCACCCTGCTTTGGGCGCGCAAGGCGCCCCTTCTTCCGGATACGGAGCTTGCGCTCGATATCCTGCCCTGTGCTAACGGAGGGCCTCCGGCGGAGCCTACTTGGGCATGCCCGTTGGGTCCGCGGCTCGTGGGGCCATTCGCCGTCGTCGCCGCGACCGGACTTGCAGCGCGAGGTCCGGCTCTCTAACGCGGCTTTTGACGGGTACTCGTCCCAGTCACAGCCTTTCCAGCAATGGCGAGCCTACGGCGGGCGCTCGGCGCGTGTCAACGCCTATTTTCCAAACAGCCCGTCGCGGCGGGGCGGTCAGGACGCCGCGCGCTCCGGCGCGTCCGAGAGCGCGTCGAGCACGCCGAACAGGTCGTCGAGATAGGCGTCGGTCGTTGAGAGCCCCATGTGCCCCACCCGGAATACCTGCCCGGCGAGCTCCGCGATGCCACTGCCAAGTTGGATGTTCGCGCGCTCACGCACCGCCGCCACGACGTCGTCCGCCACGAGGCCGTCTGGCGGGCGCAGGGCCGTGACGGTGGGCGACGCCCACTCGTCCGCCGCCAGCGGCTCATACCCCGCGGCGTGCGCCCGCGCGCGCACTTGACCGGCGGTCTCCCGATAACGCTGGTATCGCTGCTCTAGACCTTCGGCGAGGATTCGATCGGTTGCCACGGTCAGCGCGGCGATGACGTTGACCGGCATCGTGGCCGGCTGGGGGTGAAACTCGGCCATTTCGGTGGCGTAGCGGCGCCAGACGCGCAGGTCGCTGTAGATACCGTGATTCGCGGCGCCGCTCGACTCCAGGAACTCCCAGGCTTGCGGATTGACGATCACCGGCGCCGCGCCCGGCGGGGCTTCCAGGGCCTTCTGCGACGCCGTGCAGCAGATGCCGATGCCCCAGTCATCGACCGCCACACGGGCCGCGCCGAAGGTGGACACGGCGTCGACGATGAGAAAGCGACCCGCATCCGCCACCACGCTGCCGAGTGACTCCAGGTCATTGAGCACGCCGGTTGCGGTTTCGCCGTGCGTCAGGCCCACGACCCTGGCCTCCGGGTGAGCCTGCATGAACGCCGCAAGCTCGTCGGGCCGAACCGGCTCGCCGCGTGCCGTGCGCAGGACGTGGGTGGTGATGCCGTAGCCGTCGGCGACCTCGCACATGCGACCGGAAAAGAAGCCGTTGTCCACCACGATCAGATGGCCGCCCGTGGGCACCGCCGTTCCAATGGCGGCGTCGATGCCCACGATGCCCGTGCCGGCGAGCACGAAGGCGTCGCCCTTGCTTTCCGCGATGGCCAGCAGGTTCCGTCGCACGTGCCGGTAGGCCGCCACCCAGGCGTCGCCATAGTGCGGAACTACCTGTTCGGCTAGTGCCTTAAGTACCTCCGGCTCGAGGTCGATCGGACCCGGAATCATCAGCCGCGGGCGGCTCATGCCGAAGCTGCCAACGGCTGGGCAGACAGTACGGCGCGGAGGTGCGCAGGGCGCCTCCGCGCCCCCGGATCGCTCGGTGGGTTGTTCATTTGGCCTGTCGCATGCGTGACGGAAAGCATAGCCGCTCGACATCAGAGGCAGCGTGCTATACACGCACAAAGCAGGTTCTTGGGCAGCTTCATGAAGGCCACGCGACCATCGAACCGCGTCTACGACGAGCTGGGCGTGCCGCTGGTGATCCATGCCGGCGGGCCAACCACGAACTATGGCGGCTCGCTGATGCGGGCGGACACGCTGGCGGCGATGGCCGAGGCCGGGCGGGCGTTCGTCTCGGTCGAGACGCTCAACCGCCGCATCGGCGCCTACATCGCGGAAGTGACCGAGTCCGAGGCCGGCATGGTGGTGGCCGGGGCCGCCGCCGGGATGGTGCTCTCGCTGGCCGCCTGCATGACGGGAAGCGACCTCGCCGCCATCCGGCGCCTGCCCGACACGACGGGTCTCAAGTGCGAGATGGTGATCCAGAAAATCCATCGCGGTCCCTACAGCCACATGTACGG
The DNA here is from genome assembly GCA_026708035.1 of Chloroflexota bacterium. Taxonomy (NCBI): domain Bacteria; kingdom Bacillati; phylum Chloroflexota; species Chloroflexota bacterium. The sequence continues at coordinate 243,920 of JAPOVQ010000014.1, forward strand.
CTTCACAGGCGCGCGGATTGTCGAAGTGGGCAACGTGTCGGCGTGCCTGCCGGAGGAGCTGGAGGCCGCGCTGACCGACCGCACGGCGGCGGTGGCGTTCCTCTTTGCGCCGGGGAATCCGCGCGGCGGATTGACCCTGCCTCAGGTAGCCGAGATCGCCCACGCTCGCGGCGTTCCGGTGATCGTGGACGCGGCCATGACGGTGCCGCCGCGCGAAAACCTGACGCGCTTCATCCGCGACGGCGCCGACCTGGTGACGATGAGCGGCGGCAAGGTCATCCGCGGTCCGCAGGCGACCGGGCTGCTTTACGGACGCGCGGACCTCATCGAGGCGGCCCACCTGAACAGCAGTCCCAATCACGCCATCGGCCGTCCCTCCAAGGTGGCCAAGGAGGAAATGGTGGGCCTCTACGCCGCGCTGCGCAGCTACATGGACTCGGACGAGGACCAGATGCTGCGGGAGATGCGCGACCTGGTCGAGGTCATCGTCGATGACGTCGGCGAGATCGACGGCGTGCGCGCGACGGTGGAGTTCGACGACGACCGCTTCTTCGTGCCGACGGCGGTGGTCGGATTCGAGCCCGACTGGTCCGGAGCCGACGCCCAGACGATCGGCGACGCGCTGCTGGCCGGCGAGCCCACAATCTACGTCCGCGTCGACCCGGCGCGGAATCAACTCGAGGCCTACTCCGCCAACCTTCAGCCCGGCGAGCCGGAGATCATCGGGCGGCGGCTGGGCGAAATCCTGAAGGGATCTGCGTAGCTGCTCCAGCATGCTGGCTAGCTCGATGGCGAAACGGTGGTCGGTGACGCACACAGGTGGACAGCCCGGCCCGAGGAGATTTCAGGCGTACTGCGTCGGAGCTGCCAAGGCCGGCACTTCCTCGCTTGCTGGCATGCTCGAAACCGAATTCCGAACTGCCCACGAGCCGGAACGGGCAGAGCTGCTTGACGCGATTTTGGCGCTCGATTCGGGCCGCATCGATTCCGCTGAACTCGATAGGTATCTGCGCCAGCGTGACGGACGCCTCGGGCTGGATTTTGATTCGTCGTGGGCCAACCAATTCGTCATGGAGCGGCTTGCGACACTCTTCCCCGACGCCAAGTTCATTCAGCTCATCCGTGACTGCTACACGTGGGTCGAGTCGGTCATCAACCACCTCATCACTCGAACTATCCCAGCGGATGTGCAGAGCTTCTTGGACTGGTGGTTCGAGCCATCGAAGTATCCGCACCAGCGGTCGGACCGTGGTCTGAAAGAGATCGGCGTGTATTCGCTGGATTGCTTCGTGACCCGATGGTCCATTCATGCGGAGGGTCCACCGCAAGTCATTCCGCCGGATCGGCTGATGACCATTCGCACGTCCGAAATCCGTACGTCAGCCCAGCGGCTGGCAGATTTCCTGGGTATTTCTGTTGATCTGATCGACAGGACACAATCCCACCGGAACAAGGGCGAAACGGTCCGGCCGCTCCTGGGCCTCGTCGACAAGGCCTACCTTGACGACACCGTCGCGCGGATCTGTTGGGACAGCATGAACCGTTACTTCCCCAAAATACGGCGCGCAGACGACGCGGCTTTGGCTAGGTGGGAGTGACTGGCGGCCGGTCCCACGCTGCACGTAGTGCGGGCCACCGAGAATTCACGCTCACGGTGTCACTCCGAGCGAAGCGAGGAGTCTAGAGTGCCCGTCCGCAGGCGCGGGGATTGATCACAGAGGGTTTTGGAGCCTGGATTCCGGCTCAAGGGCCGGAATGACGGCGATAAAGCTAGGTCCGGAGAGTGTGCACCGCGACGTTGCCAATCTGGAGGTTGGGAGTTTCTTGGCGTGTTCGGGGTTTAACTTCGGACTAAAACTAATCTCCCAACGGTTCCGGCCGCGCGCTCACACGCCGCATGGTCGACGCGTCGCGAACGGAAAGTCCTGGAGTTGTCGCCATTCGTGACCGGCAGGGCGGTTCACGCGGGCGAAGAGGCTTATGCCGCTTGCCTCGACGCGTGCCGGCAAGCTGAGGTCTCGGGCCGCTTGCATTCCGCGGGCGTGTCTCAACTCGTCCGCGCCCTGGTAAAGCGTCAGGTGAAACCGAAAGCCTTCGACGGGCTCAGGGCGATCGGGGAGATACACGCTGGTCGAGATGGGACCGATTCCACACATCAGCCTTCGATGCAGGCGATCCAACTCGGGCGAGCGCATCACGGATACGACGACGATTCGCCGGTCATGCGCATCCCAGACCGTCAGGTCGCCGAACTCCACCGCGAATGGCGTCGTGTCCGCGGCGGCAGCGGACGTGATCTCAATGACCTCCTCGAGGTCGGTCGGATCGGCGAAGGTTCCTTTCACGGTGACATGGGGAGGCGTGGTCGAGGCGGGGAGGCCCGGTTGCTCGCGTACCTTGGCGACTTCCTGGCGCACATTCTCCGGCATCACGATGGCGACGCCGTAGCCCGTGTATCCGAATCTGTCAGGGCGAGGAGTCCGTCCAGGCAAGTGACACTCCGGTATGCGGTGAGCCGACCCGACTGGCGACGCGACGCCCATTCTGCCCGGTGCCCGGTGCCCGGTGGCCCAGGCTGCGGGCAGCCTAGGAGTTTGAACCGCGGCCGGTCCCACGCTGCACGCAGCGCGGGCCACCGAGGACTCCTTTGAATTGTCGTTCCGAGCCGCAGGCGAAGAATCACAGACGTTCGATCTCGGCGCGGGGATGACGGCGCGGCAGCCCGGACCTGGATTCCGGCTTCCGCCGGAATGACGGACCGGACCGTCACGCAGCGCTCACTCGCCGGATTGTGAATCGGTCGAGGCAGACAGCGCGTCAATGACCGCGATGGTTTGCCGCTGCATTTCGGCGATCGTCGCGCCCGAGAGGCGCGAGGTGTCGAAATAGAGGGTTTCGCCGGAAACGGTGAGCGACTCGAACGGCGCGTGCAGCATCGCGTGCATGTCCGAGAGGCGGTCATCGTCGAAATGGCACGGATGTCGCTCGCCGCGCTCGGCGCGCGACCGGTAGCGCTCGAAGAGCACGTCGGGATCGCCCGTGAGCACCACCTGGACGGTCAGGAAGTCGGCGTCGCGTTCCAGGGCACGGAGACGGACGTTGTCATAGCGCGGAACCAGCGGCGATTCGATGATGACTGACGTCCCGGCGACCAAAAGCTCGCGAGCCACACCGAACATCACCTCGATCGCCGCCGCCCCGAGCCGCTTGGAATCCTTGTAGTCGGCTGCGCCGAGCCGGTCGAACAGCAGCTCCTTGAACTCATCCTTCGCCACCAGCGGCCACCGCAGATCGCGGGACAGCGCCCGTGCGAGCGTCGTCTTTCCCGACGCCGCATACCCGTTGACGATCAGCAGCACCGGCAGGGGCGAACGCTCGGCGTTGGGGCTCACTGGCAGTTACTTCGTTCGGTCGCGTGGCATGAGGGTGGCATCCCGGAAACGACGACGCCAAGCCGCTTGCAACGCTTCGATTAGCTCGATAAACTAGTTTGTGTTACAAACTCAATCTCGGGAATCGGCCCAATAGGACAGGGAGGCAGGCGATGCAAGGATCAGATCCGGAAACGGCGGCTCTCACGCCCGGCGAGAGCTGGAGCTCCGTCCACGCGACCCTGGATCGCGCCCGAAATTCAATGTATGTCGCCGGCACAGCGACGATCTTGCTTCTCTGGGGCGCCATTGTCGCCGTGGGTGCATTCTCGCAGTACGCCATTGCGACGCTGGCGACTGAATTTGCGGCCGGCACCCCGTGGTACCCCGGACTGCTGTGGGGTGCGCTCGCGGGTGCCGGAATGGTGGGCAGCGCCCTCATCGGGCATCGCGCGGGCCGAGAGATCGCGGTCGGCGACGGCGCTCGGAGCGCTGGCATTCGGGTGTTCGTTTTCTGGCTCGCAGTGATGGTCGCGGCGTTTCTTGTGCCGGCGGCGGCGGGACTGTGGACGGCGGACGATGCCGGGGCCGCCATTCCGCGGGTCGCCGTGGGCATCGTGGCGCTGGGGCTCGTGCTGTTCGGCATCATGCACCGCCCCGCAATTGCGGCGGTCGGCGTGGGGTTCGCGGCGGCGTACTACCTGCCCAGCTATTTCGCGGGTGACGCGGCGCTGTTGGTGACGGGAGCGGCGATGCTGGCCGTGGTGGCGCTGGGCGCGACCTGGATCCGCAAGTGCGGCGTCCTTTGACCGAGGAGGCCGTCGTCCTCGACGAGACGATCCACCAGGCCACGCGACTGCGAATCATGACGCTGCTGGTGGGCCAGCCGGAGACGGACCGGCTCGCCTACGGCTTCATCCAGAAAACCCTGGGCCTCACCGGCGGCAACCTGACCATCCACCTGCGCAAGCTCGAGGACGCGGACTACCTGGTCCTCACGAAGGAGTTCGTAGGGGCCAAGCCGCGCACGTGGATTCAGGCGACGCCGGCGGGCCGCCAGGCCTTTGCCGAATACTTGGCCAATCTTGAGCGGGCGCTGAATGGGCAACTGCATCGCTAGCCGCCCGCTCGCGCTCCGCGCTCGGTGGCCCAGGCTGCGCGCAGCCTGGGAGATTCAATCACAGCCGGTCGGGTCCCCTCTCCCCATCGTGGGAGAGGGTAAGGGTGAGGGGGACGGCCGATCCCACGCTGCACGCAGCGCGGGCCACCGGGCATCTCAATCGCGTGACGGGAGCATAGGCTCACGGCCTAGAATCGGTCATGGCCACCACGCCCCGCACCGGAGTCCCCGCCGGCTTCCGGCTCGAAGCGCCCTATGCGCCCGCGGGCGACCAGCCCAAAGCCGTGGCGCAACTGGTGGACGGCCTTGACTCCGGTTACCGCTGCCAGACGCTGCTCGGCGTCACCGGATCGGGCAAGACCTTCACCATCGCCAACGTTATCAACGACCTGCAGCGCCCCGCGCTGGTCCTGGCGCACAACAAGACGCTGGCTGCCCAGTTGACCACGGAGTTGGCGGAGTTCTTTCCCCACAACGCGGTCGAGTATTTCGTCAGCTACTACGACTACTACCAGCCCGAGGCCTACGTGCCGCGCACCGACACCTACATCGAGAAAGAGACCGACATCAACTGGGAGATCGACAAGCTGCGGCTTTCGGCCACGCGGTCCCTCTTCGAGCGGCGCGACGTAATCATCGTCGCCACCGTCTCGTGCATCTACGGCATCGGCTCGCCGGAGGACTACGGCCAGGTCAGCCTGGCGCTGACGTTGGGCGAGCCATACGACCGGCAACGATTGCTGCGGCGGCTGGTGGGCATGCAGTACCAACGCAACGACGCCGGCTTCCAGCGCGGACGCTTCCGCGTGCGTGGCGACGTGGTGGAGATTCACCCGGCCTATGACGACTTCGTGCTGCGCTGCGAGTTCTTTGACGAGGAGCTGGAGCGCATCGCCAAGATCGAGCCGCTCACGGGTGAGATCCTCGAGGAGCTGGAGTCGGTCACCATCTATCCGGCGCGGTTCTACGTCACCCCGGACGAGCGTCTCAGCGTCGCCCTCGGCGCCATCGAGAACGAGCTTGGGGAGTACGCGGTGCAGCTGGACGAGCGCGGCAAGGTGCTGGAAGCGGCCCGGCTGCGCCAGCGCACCAACTTCGACCTGGAGATGCTGCGCGAGACGGGCATGTGCTTTGGGATCGAGAACTACAGCCGTCACCTGAGCGGCAGGCGCCCCGGTCAGCCGCCGTGGGTGCTGCTGGACTATCTCCCGGACGACTTCGTGCTGGTCGTCGACGAGTCGCACGTCACCCTGCCGCAAGTGCGCGGCATGCTCGCGGGCGATCGCAGCCGCAAACAATCGCTGGTCGACTACGGCTTTCGGATGCCCTCGGCGTTCGACAACCGCCCGCTGGCCTTCGAGGAGTTCGAGACCTACATGCGGTCCGCCGTCTTCATGTCGGCCACGCCCGGTCCCTATGAGTACGAGCACAGCGAGCAAGTCGTGGAGCAGATCGTGCGGCCCACCGGGCTGGTCGATCCGGCGATCGAGGTGCGGCCCACCGAGGGGCAGATCGACGACCTGATCGGCGAGATCAACAAGCGCGTGCGGGTCGGCGAGCGCGTGCTGTGCACCACGCTCACCAAGCGCATGGCCGAGGACCTGGCCGAGTACCTGGCGGAGATCGGCATCAAGGTGCACTACCTGCACTCGGAGATCGACACGCTGGACCGGGTCACGATCCTCAGCGAGCTGCGGCGCGGGGTCTACGACGTGGTGGTGGGGATCAACCTGCTGCGCGAGGGGCTCGACCTGCCCGAGGTGTCGCTGGTGGCGATCCTGGACGCCGACAAAGAGGGCTTTCTGCGCGCCGATACGTCGCTGATCCAGACCATCGGCCGCGCCGCGCGGCATCTGAACGGGCGCGTGATCATGTACGCCGACATCGTGACGGCGAGCATGCAGCGGGCCATCGACGAGACCTATCGCCGCCGCAGCTTGCAGGTTCAATACAACGCCGAGCACGGCATCACGCCGCAGTCGGTGATCAAGGGGCTGCGCGACCTCACCGACCGGGTAGAGGCCGAGGCCCTGCCACGCGCCGCCGAGGAGGCGCCGGCCTACGAGCTGGGCTTCCGCCGCGTGGACGCCATGAGCCGGGCGGAGCTGGCCGCGCACATCAAGCAACTCGAAGCCAAGATGCGCCTGGCCGCCGAGGCGCTCGAGTTCGAGAAGGCCGCCCAGTTCCGCGACCGCATCCGCGAGCTCCGCGAGGACCTGGAAGCGGCGAAGGCCTGACGCGGTGCCCGAGGTCGACTTCCCGCACTCGCCGATTCCCGCCGCCAACGTGGCGTCGGTGCCCCAGCGCAGCCCGCTGCGCTATCCCGGCGGCAAGACCTGGCTGGTGCCGCATATCCGCGCCTGGCTCGGGGGACTGGACCCAAAGCCAACGCTGCTGATCGAGCCGTTCGGCGGCGGGGCCATCGTCTCGCTGACGGCGGTGATGGAGGGCCTGGTCGAGCGCTGCCTGTTGGCCGAGCTTGACCCGGACGTGGCGGCCTTCTGGAAGGCCGCGCTGCACCACGGTGCCGAGCTATGCGAGCGGATCCGAGAGTTCGAGCCCACGCGCGAGGCCGTCGAATCCCTGGCGCAGACCCAGCCGGACGAGCCGTTGGAACGGGGCTTCCGCACGCTGGTGCTCAACCGCACCCGCCGCGGCGGCATCTTGGCTCCCGGTGCGTCGCTCAGCCGCGCCGGCGAGAGCGGCAAGGGGCTGGCGTCCCGCTGGTATCCGGAAACCATAGTGTCGCGCCTGGAGCGGATCGGCGCGCACGCGGACCGGATCGACTTTCGCGAGACCGACGGCATGCGGCTGCTCGAAGAGTTCGCGGGGATGCCGGACTCGGTGGTCTTCGCCGACCCGCCCTACTCCGCCGGCGGCAAGCGGGCCGGACGACGGCTCTATACGCATTTCGAGATCGATCATCCCCGACTGTTCCAATTGCTGGCCGACGCCGCGCCCGAGTTCATGCTCACCTACGACCACGCGCCCGAGATCGCGGACCTTGTCCGCCGCCACGGATTCCACGCCGTCCAGGTGACGATGAAGAACACGCACCATGACCGGATCGGGGAGCTGGTGATAAGGCGAGGGCTCGATCGCGGCGTTCGACACCGACGCGCCGGCACGGCCCGGCGCGCCTGCGTCGCCGTCGCTTAGAACGCCGCAACGAAGCTCAGGCTCGCTGGTCGGCGGGCTTAGAGTTCGGCTTTCCCACGCTGCGCGCAGCGCGGGCCACCGGGTGAGTCCGTCATTCCGGCGAAGGCCGGAATCCAGGTATCGACCGACCTGGGCTCATCCCCGGCGCCTGCGCCCGGGCACTCTAGACTCCTCGCTCGCTCGGAGCGACAGGCTGGGAGAGGAACGACCCAGGTGGGACGAAGTTGCCGAGCGCTCAGTTCTGCGAGAAGTGCGTGGCGACGACGTGGTCAAGCAGGTCGTTGGTGCAGTCGCGGCAGAAGACGATGCGGGAGCGATGCTCCTGGCGGGCCAGCTCGAGGATGTCCTCGGGGCGCGGCGCGGCGCGCATGACACAGACGTTGGTGCAGACGCGGCGGCCCTGCACCAGGTCGACCGCTTGCGCGCGGTCCGGGCCGGGCAGGTCGAGCACCTGGCCGAAGCTGCGCGTGGCGAGCCGGCGCACGGCCATGCGCCGATCGTCATGTTCGGGAATGCGCCGCAGCCGATGCACGGACAGCACCGCGGCCAGGTCGGCCTCGGTGGCCGCCAGGACGTGGGGATCGCTGGTGCCGCCGGCGTTGCGTTCCGGGGCGTCCAGCAGATCCGCGTGCACGATGGCCACGTCATAGTGGGGGCCGACCTGCTGCCAGGGCTCGTCGCGCAGCACGTTGATGAACTTCGGCGCGTAGATCTGCCCGGTCGCTTTGTCGAGGCTCTGGTCGACGTACCAGCGCGTGCTCCAATAGGGCGATCCGCGCGGTATGCCGGGAATCACCCAGGTGCCGAATGGCCGCAACTCGCCGCGATTCAGGCTCAGGCCGGCGCGCTGGCCGAGCACCAGCATCACCTCTTGAATGTGCGCCACGGTGGAGACGACGGTTTCGGCCTCCCACGGCGCGACGCCGTCGGTCCACTGGAACGAGATCGACTTCATGGTCGAGCCTGGCGCGTCCCATCCGTTGCCGGTGATGCCCGGTGGTCATGGTAGGACTTCGGAGGGGCTGGGAGTCTGGTGGAGGCGTCGGTCGCTGTCACCCTCACCCTATCCCTCTCCCATCCGAGTGAGAGGGGACCGGACCTCGAAGCCGCGGCATTCTGTGGCGACTCCGGCGGCGGCGTGGGTCTCCGTCACCCTCGCCCCTATCGACGGCCGAGGCAGGCTCTCCGCCGGAATGACTCCAGGGCGTCCCCTCACCCTGGCCCTCTCCCCGCGGGCGAGGGAGTCGAAACCGGACTGACCGCCGGGCGTCCCCTCACCCCGGCCCTCTCCCCGCAGGCGAGGGAGTCGAAACCGGACTGACCGCCGGGCGTCCCCTCACCCCGGCCCTCTCCCCGCAGGCGAGGGAGTCGAAACCGGACTGACCGCCGGGCGTCCCCTCACCCCGGCCCTCTCCCCGCGGGAGAGGGAGCCGAAACCGGACTGACCGCCGGGCGTCCCCTCACCCCGGCCCTCTCCCCGCGGAGACCTTCGCGTAATTCCTCCCGTGGAGCCTGAAGCGCAGGTCCGGCCCCCTCTCCCCTGGTGGAGACCTTTGAATTATTGGGGGCGGGGCGCGTGGGGAAGGGCCTCGGCACCGCC